>JBGCDN010000200.1:0-11073 GCA_045105495.1 Planctomycetaceae bacterium | reverse complement strand
TGGTCGCCAGATGGAAAGTGGCTGACTTACGCAACGCAAGACGACAACTACAACAGCGACATTTTTATCGTTCCTGTCGATGGAACGCGTAAGCCGTTTAACCTTTCGCGGCACCCGGACCTTGACGTCAGCCCAACCTGGTCTGGCGACGGAAAGCGTATCGCATGGGTTGGCCGCCGCGATGGTGAAGAAGCCGACATTTACGTTGTCGAACTTGCCAAGGCGACAGAAGAAGAAACAGAGCGCGACGAGAAGCTCAAGAAGGCTCTCGAAGCAATGAAGAAAAAAGGCAGCAAGTCAAAGAAGGCTGCAGCCGGTGACAAGAAGCCCGTCGCCAAGGGTGGTGACGATGCGAAAGTCGCTAAAGACAAAGCCGATGCGAAAGGCACCAAGAAGAAGGGCGACGCCAAGAAAGACGGCGTGAAGATCGACTTCGATGGTATCTTCGATCGAGTTGACCGCCTGCGATACGCGGATTCGTTTGAATCTGGTTTGATCTGGATGGGCGACGGTTCAACACTGGCGTTCTCCGCGACCATTGGTGGCCAACGTGGTTTCTACTCAGTGAAGTTCCCTCGTCCGGAAGCACCGAAGAAAATCACAACCACGCCGCTAAGCAGCAACCGTTGGCTGAAGGATTCGAAGCAGTTCGTTGGTCATCGCAATGGAACGCCAGCCACCATGAGTGCAACTGGCAAGACGGATACGTTTGCGTTCTCTGTTCGGTCCGAACGTGATTGGCGTGAAGTTCGTAAGATTGTTTTCGATCAGGGATGGCGAGCCATGCGTGATCGGTTCTACGACGAGGCGTACAACAACAAAGACTGGTACGCCATTCGGAACAAGTACCGACCGATGGCTGCTGAGTGCATCGGCAGTGCAGAGTTTTCTGAGTTGATGAACATGATGCTTGGCGAGTTGAACGCTTCGCACATGGGACACCGTGGCGGTTCTGATCCACTGCCAGGCTTCGACGCTCAAAACGAGTGGGCTCCAACGACTTATCATCTTGGACTCCGATTCAAGATGGGTGGCGAAGGTCCCGGACTTGTGGTTGAGAGTGTTATCCCTGGTAGTCCGTGTTCGCTTTCAAGAAGCCATGTGAAAGCCGGTGAAACCGTTCTGAAAATCGACGGCGCGGCCGTTGGTCCGGATGTGGATGTCGAGAAGCTGCTTACCATGGAAGAACTGGAAGATGTCACGCTTCGAGTTCGCTCGGCTGCCGGTGAAGAACGCGATGTGAAGGTTCGTCCTACAACATCAGTCGCAGGATTGCTGTACGAAGAATGGACTGAAAAGACCCGATCCAAAGTGGAAGAGCTTTCTGAAGGCAAGCTTGGATACCTTCATATTCAGGGCATGAATATGAGAAGCTTCCGTCAGATGGAAGAAGATCTGTACCACGCTGGCGCCGGCAAAGACGGTTTGATTATCGACGTCCGATTCAACGGCGGCGGTAGCACAGCCGACCACGTCATGACCGCCCTCACGCAGCCAAGTCATGCGATCACAAAATCGCGAGGCAGTGGAGAAGGTTACCCGCAGGATCGACGTATCTACGCGTCGTGGACGAAGCCGATTGTTCTACTCTGCAACGAACACAGTTTCTCAAACGCAGAAATCGTTAGTCACGCCGTCAAGCAGACAGGCCGTGGTCGATTGGTCGGAATGCGAACAGCAGGTGGTGTCATCAGTACCGGCGGCGTCGGCTTGCTGGACGGTGGTTCGGTGCGTATGCCGATGCGTGGTTGGTATCTCGTGACCACTGGCGAGGACATGGAGCTGAATGGTTGCGAACCGCATATCGCATTCTGGAACGATCCAAACTGGAATTCACCTGGTGGGAAAGATGCTCAGTTGGCGAAAGCGGTTGAAGCTCTGGCGGAAGATGTGGCCAAAGAACAAGCGAAGGCCAAAGTGAAAGTTGTTCCTGCTTCACAACTGCGTAAGTAGAGAATCAGTTTTCCTCAATCTGTTCGAACCGACAGCCTCTCACAACATGCTTGTGAGAGGCTGTTTTCGTTGGTTCTGTCTGAACCACAGCGAGCGCCTATCGGTCGCAGTTCTGTCTGCTAGGAAGCCGGCTAAACGGTGACGATTTGCTTCATCTCCTGCACGGCTTTTTGGAAGCCGACCATGATGGCTCGGGCGACAATACTGTGACCGATATTCAGTTCGTCAATGCCGTTGATTTCTGCAATCCGCCGAACATTGCGATAAGTCAAGCCGTGGCCCATGTGGACCTTAAGACTCTTTTGTTGTGCGTATTGGGCCGATTCCAGAAGTGTGTCGAACTCGTTGTTGATTTCGGCTTCATTCTTCGCGTCGGCGTAGCGACCTGTGTGTAGCTCGACCGCGTTCGCTCCTACGGCGAGTGCGGCTTCAATTTGGGCGAGGTCCGGATCGATAAACAGATTCGGTTCAATTCCAGCCTCCTTCGCACGTCCGACAACTTCGGCGATGCGCGTTCTGTTGCCGAGTACGTCGAGGCCGCCTTCTGTTGTTACTTCTTCTCGCTTTTCGGGAACGAGACTGATTTGATCTGGCCTCGATTCCAGAGCGATCGCGACCACACTTTCAGCGATTGCAATTTCGAGGTTCACTTTCACCTGAACCGTTTCCATCATCACTCGCAAATCGCGATCCTGAATATGACGGCGGTCTTCTCGAAGATGCAAAGTGATGCCGTCAGCGCCACCCAGTTCTGCCAGCATTGCAGCCCAAACAGGATCTGGTTCGATGGTCTGTCGAGCCTGACGAACAGTGGCAACGTGGTCGATGTTTACTCCAAGACGTGGCATTGTCTGTCTTTCAGCAACGCCAGGTGCATCGGTGTACCGTTGGCGCGTTTGAGAATGGTGTCGTTCAAAAAAGTTGAGGCCGTACCGACGGTTCCTCAGACTGAACTTGAACGTCTGAGAAACCGCGGGTACGGCCTCGATAATAGTAGCGCACCACTCCAACGCACAAACGGCGGCGAAATTGATTGCGAGACAGCGTCATCAGCTCAAACAACGTCGCCGCAAACTAGCGCCACCGAAGTTTCACTCTTAGCGGTTGGCATTCGCGCGAGGGAAGTCGTAAATGACGTCCAGCCCGGCGAGGGCTTCGCGTCCTTGACGCTCACCAAGGTTCATGGTGAACTCCCACGAGTTGTGCTTCCGCTCAAACCGCATAATTTCTGGTGTATAGATCGTGTCGTCTTCGTCCAGTTGCAGGCAGAATTCGTAGTCTCGCAAGTCGGGTAGAGCGCGAAGGCGAACTGCGTCGTTGGTGACGTCCATCACCAGGACTTCACGCGCCATCCATGAATCGCTTTGTCTGACAAAGACAGTGCCGAATGAATGCTGGCTGTTGCGAGGCGCGCGGCGCCGCTCAGATCCGAAATAGCTGGTCATCAATGATTCTCCGTTCGAACAATCAAACGCTACGTCAGAACGACGTCCCGTTTGAAAGTGCTCAGAGAACGCACCGAGCAGCAGTCGGCCAGTATTCCGGATATGCGGGTCGTATTGGTTCCAGCGCCCGATCGACGTCGAAGAGGCGTCTGGGTTAACCGGCAGCAGCCTGTTGCTGAGCAATGATCGCTGCCGCGCCAGCGGACCCGCTGTTGGCTCGGATGGAACAAAGAGACGGAATTCCGAAGCCTAGTCCCGTCAGCGGGTTCTGCCAAAGTGTCGCTCCGTTGATCGGATCGATGCCGTACGTGTAGCCATTCACTGAGGCGATTAGGATGTCGCCGTCCAGCATGACCGCAACCATTTGGGATCGCCCCTTCGGGGATCTCCACGTCCACAGAGTCTCTCCTGTTTCTCTGTGGAGGCCAACGACCTTGGAATTGAATCCCAGAAACACCAGATCGGTAACGGCGTAGCTTTCGGCTGTGTAACTCATGCTGATCGGACCTACATATGGATTGCGCATATGTTGATAACGCAGCAATGTCGGCTCGGTTCAAAGAAATCCGAGCACAGTAGTTTGCTAAGTTGGATTTTGGTTGACAGTGTGAATCAACATCATGTCGTGGCCTGCGGCTTTACCGTGTGCTTTTCCAACAAGCACAACTCGATCCCCATTGGAGAGGATGCCGTTACGCAATCCCCATTCGTCAATTCGAACTGTTAGCTGCGACACGCCGTGAGCCGCCGCTTCGCTGTGCAGCGAAGTGACTCCCCAGAACAAACACATTCGCCGCGCGGTCTTTGGGTTGTCTGAAAGTGCGACCACCGGTGTGTGCGAACGTTGTTTTGAGAATGCCATGGCGGTGCGGCCACTATGCGATGCAACGACAATCAGCTTCGCTGCCAATTGATCTGCTGCACCAACCGCTCCCAACGCGACCGCCTCTGTGACGGGAAGTGCTCGGCGACCTGGGCGGCTTGCCGAATCAGCTCGCGGAGTTGGGAGAACCAATTCTTCTGCATTGGACGCGATTTGGTCCATCATGCGAACGCACCGGGCAGGGTGGACGCCGATTGCTGTTTCTCCCGACAACATGACGGCGTCGGTTCCATCAAGAACTGCGTTCGCGACATCTGTCGCTTCAGCTCGTGTCGGTAAATCGTTGTCCTGCATGCTGTCCAGCATCTGCGTGGCCGTAATGACGGGAATACGGTGCAGGTTGCACAACGCAATGATCTTTTTCTGCAGGATCGGAACCTGAGTAATGTCGGCTTCCACTCCAAGGTCCCCACGCGCGACCATGATTCCATCGGTCACGTCGAGGATCGATTCCAGTTCGTCGATTGCTTCCGTCTTTTCGATTTTCGAAATGATGAACGGTTCATGCCCGGATGGATGCTCGGCGATTGCGTCCCGAAGCATCGTGACATCGTCAGCGGAACGAACAAAACTCAGCCCGACAAAATCCAATTCGTTTTCGAGAGCCCACTGAAGGTCATCGCGATCCTTTTCTGTCAGGCTGGGCGTACTTAACGCGACGCCTGGCAGATTGACACCTTGTCGAGAACGAATGCGGCCGGATTGTTCGACGATGCACTTCACATAATCGGCATGCTTTTCGACAACACGCATACCAACCATGCCGTCGGCCAGCAGGATGCGGTCATCCGGTTGGACGTCGTCAATCAATTGCTCGTAGGTACAGGTCAGCCAATTTTCCTGGTCGGGTTTCTCTGACCGACCAAAATAGAACTCGGCCGATTCTCGGCATTCGACTCCACCTTCCGGCAACTCACCAAGTCGAATCTTTGGGCCGGAGAGGTCGCCAAGAACGCCGATCGGCGATTCCAGTTCTTTCGAAATGCTACGAATGTGTCCCAGCACATTGGCCAGCCACTCGTGCGTTCCGTGTGCGAAATTCAGGCGGAAGATATCGACTCCCGAACCGATGAGTTCGCGAATCATCGTGGCGTCCGCACTGGCGGGGCCCACGGTGGCAACGATCTTGGTTTTGACAAGCGAGAGCGGGTGATCCTTGGGTGTTTGCATCGTCAGGCTTTCGCGTGTTTTTAGAGGTGAACCGGAATCCAACGTTCGACTTCGTCGTCATTTGGCGTCATCGATTCAGTGAGAAACGGAATCGATTCACCAGCTGCCACATGTGCTTCTACACGCGTTTTGAACGCCTTCGAGATTGCTCGAAGTGCGTCGCGTTCAGTTGGGCCTGTCGCAGTCACGCCATCGAGATTCGCCGCGCGGGCTGCGTAGCCTTTGTCTGTCTGGCTTAGCAGCACGTGGCAATCGAAGACCGGGACAGGTTCGTTGGTAATCGGCAGGGGTTGTGATTTGGGGTCGTTTGCATTCATTGCCGGATTCTACGAACGCTTCAGCGTGGCTGCTATCCAGAGTCAAATTGAAGGAGGCGATGTGTGAATTTGAGTGTTCACTCTGAATTCACAGTGTGTTGCTTTCTTCGGTTTCTAGACTCGACATGCGACAGGCATGGTTAGAATGTCATGTGCTCATTCAAGGAAAACATTGGTTTCGGAGACAGCAATGCGGGTTTCTACCTGGTTGATTATTGCCCTGAGTGCGTCGACCGCGTTCGGTCAGGCCACGCTTGGCCCCAAGGCTGACGAGCTGGCAAAGGCTCGAAAGTCGGGCGTGAACTTTCTGAAGACGACACAGAACGAAGATGGTAGCTGGACCGCTCCGAAGGCCGCTGGCATCACCTGTCTTGTGACGTACTCGCTGGTCAAGAGCGGCTTGAAGCAGGACGACCCGGTTCTCAAGCGAGCCTACAAGCACATCCTTGCGAATGTAAAAAAAGACGGCGGGATCTACGTCGATAAATCGAACCATCGAAACTACGAGACCTGCCTCGCCGTTTTGGCTCTGTCTGTTGTAAACAAAGACGGCCGTTACAAGAAGCAGATCGAAGGCGCGGAGAAATTCTTGCGTGGCCTTCAGTGGGATGAAGGCGAAGGTCTAAGCAGCACCGACGCGGCATACGGGGGCGCGGGTTACGGCAGCCACGAGCGGCCTGATATGTCCAACACCCAGTTCTTCGTCGAAGCCCTTCGCGCTGCGGGTGCGAAGGAAGACGATCCCGACATTCAAAAGGCATTGAAGTTCATCTCAAGAGGTCAAAACCTTGAGAGCGAACACAATACCCTGCCGTATGCAGGAAAGATCAATGACGGCGGCTTCTATTACACGCCAGCGGCTGGTGGTGAGACGAAGTCTGAAGTGACAGAAAACGGTGGTCTGCGATCCTACGGCAGCATGACTTACGCCGGCTTAAAGAGCATGATTTACGCTGGTTTGAATTCCGAAGACAAGCGTGTCAAAGCGGCGTTCAAGTGGATCCAAAAGAACTACAGCGTCGATCAAAACCCAGGCGTTGGACTGCAGGGCCTGTTTTATTACTACCACACTTTCGCGAAGGCACTTTCCGTTTTGGAAATCGACTACGTGGTCGAAGCCGACGGAACCAAGAACGATTGGCGAAAAGATGTCGCCAACAAGCTGATTGAAATCCAGTACGAGAATGGCAGCTGGCTTAACAAAACCCCTCGCTGGTACGAAGGCGATCCGAACCTGGTGACGGCTTATAGCCTGCTGGCCTTGAGCTACTGCGAACCGAAAACTATCAAACCCGGTTCCAAGGCAAAGAAGTCTGCCGAGTAAGCTAACGCGGTTGAGAGTCATCTGCGTTGTTCAGCGATTGGTCCAGAGAAAGTGATTTTCTGGGCTATAACACGCCGTTGGAGAGGTTCAGGCAGACACTGTTTTTCACCGCTTGTGTGAACCTGCTATCGCTGGTACATTCTTAGCCTCTTGAAGGGGCGGATAGCTCAGTTGGTAGAGCACAGGACTGAAAATCCTGGTGTCGCCGGTTCGATTCCGGCTCCGCCCATTCATCGATACAGCCTCGCACGGTAATTACTGTGCGAGGCTGTTTTCGTTAGAAGGCTCGGTTTGTGCCAACCAAGAAGTAAGTGATTGAGTGCCCCGGAAGTGAGCTCTACACTCGGCGGTTGTCTGGCTTGCCTTCTGTCTTGGAGCTCCGATGAACCGTTTTGCCGTATTCTCTCTTGTTGTCGGTGCTGCTATCGCAGTGGCCTCCACCCAGACCAATTCTGCCAACGCGAGTCAAGCTGGCCAAAACACTAAGACGGGCCGATACGCTCTGAGCTCCGCAGGAGACTCTGCGGTCCTGTTGGATACCCAAACAGGCGACTCTTGGTATCTACAGGTCCAGCGAGGCAACCCCGGTAAGCCGTTGTGGATTGCTATTAAGCGTCAACAGGATGGACAAGGGAACGTCAGAGGGAATGGATTGGAAAAATCGGCTCTCGAACGCCAGATGCTCGAAGCCCAACTAGCTCTCGAGAAGCTCAAGGACGATTTTGGCCCACGTCATCCTCAGGTCGTTCAAAAACAGCGCGAGATTGACATGATCAAGAAAATGCTGTCTGGAGCTCGCTAACGTCCGAACTGCGATTCGCATCGGAACACACGCAGCACTAGTCGCGTTTCGAAAGTTGCTTCAGCCTCGTAGTTGCGTACTCAGTGGTTTCCGCATCCTTCCAACGTTCTGCAAGCTCAGCCAATCGCTTCAGCAGTTGTGTGTGTTGTTCCGTGTCGACTGGATTGCCCGAAGCACTGGCCTTCTCGGCATGCTCGGCTATTCGTTTCAACCAACCCAGTCGCTGACGACGTAGGCCGACGAGGCTCGGTTCAATGTCAATCGCTCGCTCAAGGTACTCGCTTCCAAGACTCGCTTCTTGTTCTGAGTCCATCAACCATTCGCCAAGTAGCATCAGCGTGAGCATGGTTTGCAAGTCTCGTTCTCCGAGCTGCGATTCGCATTTTGCAAGACAATCTTTGGCGAGATCAATCGCTTCCGCTTTCTGTCCCAGCTGATAGAGACTTTCCGCAAGGACGTGTCCGGTTGCGAGAGTCAGGCTCTTGTCTTCGCCAAGTGATCGCTGCGAACGATCGAATAGCTCGGTAAGAAACTGGGCTGCCTTCTCTGCATCGCCAGATTTCAAATACAGTTTTCCGAGATGTGACTCACAGGAGATCGTTGAACTTTTGTCGTGGCCGACACGTGTCTTGAGTTCTTCGATCACCCCCTGCAATCCGGAAATATCTTCCATCACCGCGTAGGTCAGACCTTGGTCATGGATTGAACCGATAGTGCGTGCGTCTGTTTCACCAAAGAGCCGCGTCTGTGTTTGGGCAAGCAGCCCGTGTATGTCTGCGGCCTCGGCAAATTGCTGCTTGAGCTTCATGAGGTTCGCAATCACTCTTAGAGATTGCAGAGTTGTTCCGTCAACTTTTGGATCGCTAAGCGTTTGGGCGAGATAGTCGGCACCCTTTTGCAATTGATACAGCCTCACGTAGAGCTGCCCCAACTTTCGTTTGATCCGAAATGTTTCAGCATGACTTGCTCCAAAACTTTCGACTTGAGCCGCTAGAACTGTTTGAAAGACAGGTTCCGCATCGAGCCCGGCATTACTTTCAACAAGCGCGTCTCCAAGTTGTTCCAGAGCCTTCACTGTTTCTGGTGCATTGGCTCCGTAATCGTTTTGGCACTGCTTGACCAGCTGACGGACTTCAGCAACACGAGTTGCGGCTTTTTCGTACTGAGCAACATCGACAGCATGTATCTGACCCTTGTAGCGTGACTCCAGTTCATTAGCTGCTTCTGCCTTGCCGATGGCTCGCAGACAGCCAATGCTCTGCTTCAAGCAACGTCGAGCGCGGGGGTCGCGGGGTGGAACGGCGGATTCGAAACCCCGGTTTGCTTTCTCGAAAAGGAACTCTGCTTCCTCGTAGCGGCCAAGTCGTCCGTAGCACGTGGCGAGATAGCCCATCGTGGACAATGCGTCTGGATCGGACGACCCCAGTACAGCTTCCTGAGTTTTCAATAACTGCTCGAACTGACCGACCACCGCCTCCGCCCGTTCCACATCCGTCGAGGTCGCCGCGCGGTCGTAGGCGGCTTTGGCGACTGTGAGATGGAAAGCAGCCTGCATGGTGTCGCGATGTGTTTCGCCGAGGTGCCTGGTTCTGACATCACAGGCTCGCTGCAGATGATATTTTGCAGCAGACTGTTGATTAATCGAGTGATACGCGAGCCCAACAATCAGATGCACTTTCGCTTCAACCAGTGGATCGTCGTAGGTTCGAACATCGACCGCAGTCGCCGCGCGATCAAGGGCCTCACGCAGACTGATGCCGGGGTTGTTGATCGCAGTCAAGCCACCGCGGAGTAAGTCGTTTTCGAGAAACTGGCTGATTGCGGTCGCCTCTTTGGCTTCCTGCCTCGCAACGTTGCTTGCCCGGTTCGCTTTTCGTTCCGCCTCTCTCGCTCGAACCGCAAACGCGGCTGAGACCACCGTTCCGGCCAGAAGCATCGTTGCGAACAGCATTAAGCCAACGACCGTGGTCTTGTTGCGTCGAACCAGTTTCTTGAACCTGTAAATTCTTGATGGTGGGCAGGCTTGAACCGGTTCGTCAGCTAGAAAACACCGCACGTCTTCTTCGAGCGCATCGGCTGTTTGATAGCGTCGGCCACGGTTCTTCTCCAACGCTTTGATTGCGATCCAGTCCAGTTCTCCGCGAAGGACTTCATGGAGTTGTCGCTTTGTTGCGGGTTGCCGATTCGTCACCGTCTCCAGCTGCTGACCCAACGTGCTGACTTTTGCGCTTGGTTTTGGCGGTTCTTCTTCCTTGATGATGCGGCGCATTTCGTCGAAGCCGACTGAACGTAGACGGTCTTCATCGAATGGAGTAGAACCGGTTAGCAACTCGTAGAGCAGAACGCCCAGCGAATAGATGTCCGACCGTGTATCGACTCCTGCCCGCTGATGTCGGCTTGCTCGGGACTCATGTAGAGCGGCGTGCCGACGATCTGTGCGTAATTTGTGAAGAGCGTTCGGTTGGTTAATCGCGTGTCGATCGCTTTGGCAATTCCGAAGTCAATCATCTTCGCCACGGGTTCACCATCGTGCAGGGTAATCATCACATTGGATGGCTTGATGTCTCGGTGGATAATTCCCTTTTGATGTGCGTGCTGAACAGCTCGGCAAATTTGCGAGAAAACTTGCAAGCGTTCTCGAACGCCGACCTGTTCTCGTTCGCAGTAGTCGGTGACGGGGATGCCTCGAACCAGTTCCATCACGAAATACGGATGGCCGGAATCGGTTTCCCCCACATCCAGAACACGAGCAATGTTGGGGTGTTCCATCATCGCGAGGGCCTGGCGTTCTGATTCGAACCGAGCCAAGACCTGCTTCGAATCCATGCCGGGCTTGATGATCTTCAGGGCGACCGTCCGCCGAACAGGTTCGACCTGCTCGGCCATGTAAACCAGCCCCATGCCGCCTTCGCCAATGGCCTCAAGCAATCGATACGGACCGACCGCATCGCCCGGTTGAGAAGACCTTTGCTCTTTGAGCCCACTGGTCAGGTCGAGCAGAGGTTGATCGACTTCGAGATTTGTTTGTTCATGCAGCTGAAGCAGCTCATCGATTCGCGCCCTCATCTCAGCGTCTGAACAGGCTTCGTCGAGAAATGCCTGGCGTTCAGAGGAAGCGAGATGGATCGCTTCCGCAAAAATTGACTGTTCGTTCACAGTATGCCTCTGGGCTGACGGTG
>JBGCDN010000199.1:0-2863 GCA_045105495.1 Planctomycetaceae bacterium | reverse complement strand
ATCCCGTTTCTGGCCGGGAATCTTGAGGTAAACCACAATGTGGTGCACAACCTCAGGGTTGCCTGGTCTAGCTTCAACGGCGTTCACCCAGACGTCTTCCTTCAGGTTGAGATCGACATAAAAGTGTTGGTAGTCGACTACACCGGTCGCTGGAACTGAAAATGCTATTGAGTCCATCTTGAGAAACACATCGGGCTTCTCAATACGCCAACCCTCAACAAATTTTGGTGGATCCGGAAGATCATCCTTGCTGCCTTCAGGAGCTCCATTCTTGATCCATGTGAGCACCGTGTTCTTTTCATCAGCCGTTAGCCGAGCATCATTCTGGAAGTGACCGAATTCCGGGTTCGCATTCCAAGGTGGCATCCGACCTTCACTAATGACTTCTGCAATCATGTCGGTCCAGCCAACCGTGTCTTCGAACGATGCCAAAGGGAACGGAGCTAGTTCGCCAGACCGATGACATTCGACGCACCGTTTGTTGAAGATCGGAGCAACGTGTTTTGAATAAGTAATTTCTCCGGTTGGCTCTGTGTTTCGCCGACGACCAATGATGCATCCAATCGCCTCGGTCCGTTTTGTCGCAGGTCCATCTCCCGCCAATAGACTTGTAAGCGCGTTGGCCAGATCCTCTGTCTTCGGTTTGTCTCGGGCGACACTAATCGCGTACTGATCGTCAATTCTTCCGCGATAGCGAATGGTTCTTTTTGCATCCAGAACGAACACTTCTGGTGTGCGTTCGGCCTTTGGCAGGTCCGCGAGTTTGTGTTCGGTATCCAACAACATCGGGAACTGGATTTTGGCTCGGTTTACGTACGCAGCAACCTCGGTGAGGCTGTCTTGTACGTTCGAGTTCACTCCGATGAAGGCCACATCTTGATCGGCAAACCGTGCAGCGAGTTGCCGCATGCGTGGGCCATACAACTTGGCCAGTGGGCACTCTGTACCGAGGAAGACAACGACCGTCAGCTTCTTGTTGCCCAAGGTGCTGAGGTTATGAGACTTGCCGTATGTGTCTTTGAGCTCAAGCGAATCGAAGGTTGCTTCTTCAGCCATGGCGGTACATGCAGAAAGTGCAAGCAGCGTACAAATTGTGAGACGCGACATCAGATGGGCCTGAATGGGTTTTCGTTGTTGACTCATGGCTTCCAAACGTACTCGGCGGAGTGGTTCGTTCCTACCCCGGTTCGTACCGGTGTGTAGAGATCACTACGGATTGAACCGAATACAAGTTACGGATTCGTCTAACGAAGGGCTCGAAACCATTGGAGACTTCAGCTACCTCTGGCTTCCGGTAGCTATGCTGTGGGTGGCATCCCGCCGCGGATTGCTCCAGCTTCGACGGCTCCGTAATTCGCCTTGAACAGAGGGTCCAGGGGGCGGCTGTTGGGCATGGACAGCCAAATGCGAAGAATATGACGCCGCCGTTCTGGATCCGGCCAGTCCTCGAATGCCGTCCGGCGATGCAGGGTGATCCAGTTATTCAGCAGCAGAATGTCGCCTGGTTCCTGAACAAATCGCAGCTGCATTTCTGGTTCAGCAGCAACGGATTCCAGAAAGTCGAGCGCCTCTTTTTGTTCAGGGGAAATATCTGGAGTCTGCTCGTCCGCATACGCCCTGTCGATCAGCACTCGCAGAAACGCGCAAGCGAACTTTTCTTCGCAGAACGAGAAAATCGGTTGCTCACAAAATGCCAATGCGTTTCCGGTGTCGACATTGTGGCGTTTGTAGAGAAATGGCTTCATGAGCACCGACAGCAAGTCGGGACGTCTCTGGCGGATCTCGTTGTAGATCGCCACTGAACTGACAACCTGATTCTCACCGCCAGATTTTGCTTGCTGCAAACACAAGAACGCAATCACATCGCATCGGTCCGTGTGAAAACTAAGCTTCTTCTTCGTGTTCGGCCCACGCGCTCGCGTGTCGTCTTCTTTGAAGCCGGCATCACGCACGCTGAAAACAAGATCACCGGTTGATGACTGCGAGACGGCCGTCCCGACCCGCGACATCAGTTTCAAAAACCGCTGCTTCGCGACCTCGTCGTCGTGCTGCTCGAGGCCCGTGTTCCGTAGTAAGAGTACTCCGACGCCGGTCTCGAGAGTGGTGGCGATGTTCTGCGAAACAGATTCCAAACGATCGGCTTCACTAACATCCTGCGCCGCCAGATCTCTCAGCCAGTCTGATTCGGCGAGATTCTGTTTCTTCCAGTTTGCTGGTCCGACCACTTCACGGAACACGGTTGCCTCGATTTATTCTGGTAATTGAATTCCGGTTCGAGGTTAGCGAAGTGAGAACCAGTTATGGAAGCGTCCTCCCCGGGACTCGCTGTGACGGCAGCAACTTCGCTTTGTCACAGAAATGGTTTAGCCTGATGCCTTCGATTGTGCACAGAAGGAAACGAAATGCCGCTGAGACTCTTGTTGAGGCCATTCACCGATTGCCTGTTGATTGTGTTGCTAAACGCTGCTCTCTGCTGTGCTGCGAATAAGAAACCGCACGCCGTGTTTGTTGTCGGGACTCCACACCTCAATCCGATGGGGACGATGCCGGAGTTGGCGAAGCAGTTGGAGAATTGCGGCTTCCGGACCACCGTCATTCTGCCGCGTGAAAATCCTGAGAAGAACCCCGACGGTCTTCGCGGTCTCAACGCGTTGAAGCAAGCAGACGTTGCGATTTTTTACGTCCGGTTTCTCACGCTGCCAGACGCACAACTCAAACTGATTACCGACTACGTGAAAAGCGGAAAACCTGTTGTTGGGTTTCGAACCAGTTCTCACGCCTTCGCTTATCCTAAAGACGATCCGCGTTCTGAGTGGAACGATGGCTTCGGCCAAAAAGCGTTGGGGACGAAGTACTACATTCA
>JBGCDN010000198.1:0-3288 GCA_045105495.1 Planctomycetaceae bacterium | reverse complement strand
GACAAGCTGAGCGGTCGGCGAAAGCATGATGCCGGCGACCAGCATCGAAACCACGAGCATTATGACACCCGGTAATGCAACGTGTTGTTGAAGCGCCAACCCAGCCATCGCGCCAACGTAGCCCCCGCTGCCAGCTTCGGGGGCTCCAGGCAATGCTGGATTCGCAATCTGCACCGCAGTCGAAAAAGCAATAATCGCAAGAGCCGAACCGACCGACGTCCACAGCGGACGCTTGTTCGCGTCGCGGGAAAACAGTCGCAGGTCGTATGCGACCAAGGTCAACAAAGCGAACCATGCTCCGAAGCCAAGCATCTGTCGCATCTTCAGAGCAACGACAGCACCGGCGGTTCCACACAGGTTAATTGGTGTTACCCGTAATGGGAGAACCTGTGTCGATGGCGGGTCGGCCGGATCGAAGCTCGCCAGACTCAGTCCAACGAACAACGCAGCTGCAAGAAGCAGCAACGCAATCACGTCGTTTTTGAGTCGATGAAAATCCATCAGGAAACCACACCAGTAGAACATGGATCAGCTGGTGAGCTCTCGACGTACCTTCCACGCTCGGCACAACCCTGAATCCAAGTCAGGACGTGCGCACCGGTAGCGGAAGGATTTCATCGGGAAGTCAGACACTGAGTCTCAGAAGCTCAGCCTCGCATCCAGCAAGGCTGTTCGGTGCTTCTGTAACAGTGCTCTCCAGGGGAAAGGAGTCACCTGCTCTAGAATGAACTTAACACCAATTGAGGTACGTGTTGAAAAAAAGCAACATTTAGCGATGCCGAAAAGCAACGTCCTTCAACGGTTGTACCGGCTGTTTCGGCTGGTGCTGTCGCTCCCGTGTAAGCCGGCGGAAATCAACTCAAAACCCTTCAAGGTGATGAATAACCGATTGACTTCAAGGAACGATCATCCAGCAAGCCCGCCCATGCTCGCAACTGAGCCAGAACTGTGATACCACCCGTCTCTACTTTGTGACCGACCGCCGCATGAGAACGCTGTGACGAACGCCGCCAACCAACGAACAAGAATTGCTGCTTACGGGCTGCTTCTCCGGAACGACGAAATTTTGCTGTGTCGTCTGTCCGACCGAGTTCCCAATGCGGCTGGTAAATGGACATTGCCGGGCGGCGGCGTCGAATTTGGCGAACACCCTGAAGAAGCCATGATGCGTGAGCTTCTTGAAGAAACGGGTTTGGTGGTTCGACCGGAAGGCTTGGCCGGAATCGATTCGCGAGTAATTCGAAACGGCGACGTCGCTCACCACAACATTCGCGTCCTCTATCACGCCTCGGTCATCACAGGAGCCCTACGGCACGAGATTGATGGTTCGACCGACGAGTGCAAATGGTGGCCTCGGACAGAACTACCGACCTTGGTTTCCGTCGCCACCAAAGGCGTCGAACTGGCTTTCGCTGCCCCAAAGTGACAACAGTAGCACGCCTCTCCGAGGCGTTGTCCGCAAGGAGTTTCCACGACTCAAAGCGGCTCAAAGAGTCGTGCCACATTCTTCAACGTCCTGTTAGAAGACCTCGTTCGGATCGAACAGCGTCGGGTAGAACTTTCCGCCCAATGGCTCACCGGCCGGCACAACATCGGTTCCGTTCAGCAGTGGTTCGTCTGCCTGAGACAAGACGCCATCCTTCACCACATTCACCACCGTCGCACGGCGAGGTCGGTCGGTTCGGTTCTCAAAGGATCCATGAACCATCAGCGGGTGATGAAACACAGCTTCGCCAGCCTTCATGTCGGTCGCGACTGGATTCTGAAACTGCTGCCACTGTTTGTCATCGAGTACGCCTTTGATCGCTTCCATATCACCGGCCAGCCCGGTAATCGGTAGCAGCGGCCATTTGTGACTTTCGGGTACGTAGTGAACGCTTCCGTTTTCGGAATTGCTGTCGTCCAACCCAATCCAACATGTCAAATGAGCCATCGGGGTTGTTCGAGTCCAATATGAATAGTCCTGATGCCACGCCACAACTCCGCCGTGCTTTGCTGGTTTGCAAAACAGTTGGTCGTGCCACATCCGAACGGTTCCGCCCAACAACTGGCTTGCTGGAACCACAAACGCCGGATGCCACAACAGGTCGTGAAACCCCTTCGCGATTCGCCACGCGCCGAGTGAATGGAACAGAACGGTGTCTGGATCTGATGACTCGTTGGAATGGTATTCGTACCAGAGCTCTTTCCCCGAGTGGTCGGGTTCCGAAAGCGAAGCCAACTCGTCTCGCAGTTGTTCGACCTGATCTTCAGAGAGAATGCGAACCCCATCGAGATATCCGTTCTCATGGAAGAACTGCACCTGCACGTCGGAAAGACGATACTGCTCCCAATCTGCCTTGGAAGCCGGAGGCTCAAAGAGATCGCCGATTGGCTTCGAAAAGTCTGCGAGGTCTGTTGTTGAAGTTGTCATGATCTTTCTCGCGGTGCTGTCTCTTGTCGACTGATGGCATCAGCAATACATCACGGATGGTATCAGTGGTTCCACCGCATTCTCAATCGGAGCGGTTGTGAATTAGAATTGTGGAAACTCCAAAGCTGGGATCTCACATGATTAGAATGTTCTGCCTGCTCGCATGTTCGACCGCTATTGCAACTGCAGACGAACGACCGAACATCGTGTTCGCATTCGCTGACGACTGGGGACGCTACGCGAGTGCGTATGCCGGTCTAGAACCTGGCGGGCCCAGTGATATTGTGAAGACACCGCACTTCGACCGAGTAGCTGCTGAGGGTGTGCTCTTTCGGAACGCATTCGTCAATGCTCCGTCGTGTACCCCGTGCCGGAGCTCGCTGTTGTCTGGACAGTACTTCTGGCGGACCAACCGCGCGGCGATTCTTCAGGGGGCTATCTGGGATTCGAAGATACCCAGCTACCCGCTGCTACTGCGGGATGCTGGCTATCACGTCGGGTTCACCTACAAGGTTTGGAGCCCTGGCAGCCCTGCCGACGCGCCCTACGGAGCAGCCGACCATCGGTACAACAAACGCCGAGGCAACTTCAACGGCTTCTCCCAATATCTGGATCGGAAGCGGAATGATGGCCAGATGGAAACGCATAAGGAACTTCTTCTCGACGTCGCTCGCGGAAACTTCAAAGACTTCCTGCAAGACCGAAAAAGCGGCGAGCCGTTCTGTTATTGGTGCGTCCCAACCAACGTCCACCGCCAGTGGATCAAGGGTTCTGGGAAAGACTTTTGGGGTCTGAACCCTGATGACCTGAAAGGCAAGTTGCCGCCATTTCTTCCTGATGTTCACGAGGTTCGGCAGGATTTCGCAGACTACCTC
>JBGCDN010000197.1:0-3689 GCA_045105495.1 Planctomycetaceae bacterium | reverse complement strand
ACCTATGTGGCGTCGCATTCTTGCTGCTAAAACTGCTACTCGCCACGTACACCAGCCACCGCATCCGGCGATGTTGCGTACCCGCAGCGGCCATCATCAACTCCATGGGCTCACGACTGTCAGCTCGTCTCAACATACGATTCCACCCCGCCGTCCGGTGCTGCCACAGGGTCGCGATCCCGATCGTTGTAGGAACTCTCCGGCCGATCGTCGTGCTTCCAGCGTCCTTCGTCACAGGCCTCTCATCAGACGAGGTTGAAGCCGTAGTTCTTCACGAACTCTGCCATATTTCGCGATACGACCACGTCGCCCTCATCGCACAACGACTGGCAGAAATCATTGCCTTCTTCCACCCGCTCACGTGGTATCTCAGCCGACAAGTTAGCGTAGAACGCGAACATTGCTGCGACGACAAGGTTCTGCGTCATGGCGTCGAACGAACCACTTATTCGACGGCACTGTACCGGATCGCTGCCCAAACGGCTTCACAGAAGTCAGTTCTGGCGCTCGCTGCAAATGGCAACCAGCCCTCCACGCTCCGCCTACGTGTTATGAGAATCCTGGGCGAACCTCAGCCAGCAGATCGGACACTTCTCACTTTGATAGTGACAATTGCCGTTTGTCTCGGAATCGCGAAAGCTGCCGACCCCGTACAAGAACCTGGCCCGCCCAAACGGGACACCGCTGCTGGTCTCACAACCAAGGCTGGCAACACCGAGACGGATCGCGTCGAGACAGTCCTGGATCAAACGATCTCAAAACGAATCGAACTCAAAGAACGAAGCGCCAGCGGCCTACGCAGCACACTCGCACAACTTGGTAAGGACGCAGGACTTGAGGTTACCCTCGACGACAAGGCCGAGGAAGCTCTCAGACCTATGCAACCTGAAAGAGGCGACCTGCGTATGGAAGGCATCTCCACCAGGTCTGCACTCAAGATTCTGCTTGACCAATTCCAATCAGTCGCTGAATTAACTTACGCTATCGGCCACGATGCAATTCGAATCAGGCTTCGGGACGACGTCCAAGGGCATGTCTTCGATGCCAAAGGCAACGCCGTTGCTGGAGCCTTGGTGTTCGTCTCACCTCAGTGGAAACGCGAAGATCTGTCGATCGGCATAAGGCGCCTCTTCGAATCAGGATGGGCACAAAGAAGACGGGCCCACTCGAATCAAATTGTGATTCGTACTGAGACTGATTCAAGGGGTCAATTTCGATTCGCTCAGCCAGCGTTGGATCCAAATGGTCATCAGCATTTGCTCTGGGTTTTCTCGCCGAAACACGGCCTACTGGTCAGGTCACTCTACAGTCTCGACAAAAAAGGTAATCGTGTCCTTCGGATTCATGGTGAGGCCGCAACACTAACGTTTCGGAACACAAGCCAGTCGATCCAGCTAAGAGAACGATTATTCTCGGATGATCACGGTCCGAAGCAGTCACTGGCTGGCGTAAAGGTCCGCCCAAGGGCAGTGACTCTCATTCCGTCTCTCTACGCGGACGAACAGTCACTGCGAAGCCGGGCACGGCGGGACATCTTTCTCAAATTACGCGGAAGTAAAGACCTTCTGGACGTGTCGCAGCAGCAGCTTCTCGACGGTCTGACACGCTTTCCGGGATACGGCGGATACGAAAACTACGAGGTTGCCTGGATCCCTGACGAAATCGCAGAACGAACCGACTCAGTAGCAAATGAAGACGGGTTGGTATCACTGTCAATCGATATGCCGATACTCGCAGCGACCATCAAAACCAAGGATGGAATCTGGCAGCACAGCACAATTCAAGCAGGAAGGACGCTACCAGTCCTTCGAAGAGCTAACGTCACAGGACGTATCGACGGCTACCGTGAGATGCCCAAAGGTTCTCTCTCCATCCAAACAATGGGTCAGGACGTACCAATCAATCCGGATGGCACATTCAAGTTCGTCCAAGCCCGTGGAACCGTTTCTCCGGACTTCGAGATCACCAAAGGGGTGCCCTTCTACATTCGGAAAGACGGCCTCGTCATCTCACGTCCGCATCAAGTCAATCAGGTTCAATACAGGGCCGTTCGAGCGGCGACAGTACGCGGGTCATTGGTTGATCCTGACGGGCACCCAGTCAGCAATGCACTGCTCAAAGTGCGAGCTGAACCCTACGAGTCGGAAAAGTATGTCGGCTTTCGCCCCACCGAAGTTCGCACCGATGACAGAGGGCGTTTCCAAACTTTGGTTCACCCGGGTAGGCTGCGGTCGTTGGGAGTTGTGAAACTTCCTCCAGGTTACGAACGTTTCTTCAGCTACGATACGACTGGAACAATTCGATTCTTAAACGAATCAAAACTCCTGGCTGCTGGGCAAACCTTTGAACCGGAACCGTTGCAACTGGTGGCCCCACGGACGATTACCGGACGCGTTGTTGATACGAACAACAATCCAGTTCCAAATGCGATGGTCTACTCTTATGTGCCAGTTCGGGCAAACAGAGGACCCCAGGCAGAAACAAACGCTCTCGGAGAATTCGAGCTCGCCGTTTCCAACTACTGGTTGCGATTCGAAAGTATGGACACCCCAAGCGGAACAGGTGGAAGCCTCAAAACGGACCTGCTGGTCTCTACCAATAACGGCAAGTTCATACCGGCCACCATTCATGGCCGGGACCCATGGCTGGCTCAAATACCAGTCTTGCCAGACTACCAAGACGTCGATGAAGCGACGCGACAAGTGCTGGCGAAAGGTGTTCGGGCTCGCGTGTTTAAGAATGAACCGCTCCCCGAAGTCCTCAGAAGTATTTCGCGTGCCCCGTTCATCTGGAATTTCCTTCGCATCGACAAAGCGGCTTTCGAAGCTCGCGGGATTGATCCGAAAAACATTCGAATCACTCACACAGTTCGCGCGACGAGCCTCGGCCTCGCTCTACAGGGACTGCTCCCCAAGTACGGTCTAGTGTGGGCCGAACCAGACCGGCAACCGGAAACGCGCAGTTATCTACTCATCCGGCCGCGGTAGCGATAGGTCGCCAATCTGCGGTAAATCCCTTTGAATTTTCGCGAGATCCGTCTCCTCGTTCGCTTTTCTCAAAGCATCGCAACCGGACGCTACCCGGAATGCCGATCGTGTTCTAAATTGCGTAGATCCCTGCTGAAAAAGGGGACTGGCTCCCGCGGAAACGCTTAGCCGCGTTTTGCGTAGAGACAAGCAAGGGTGCCTGTCCCCTTTTTCAGCACACGCGCTCAGAGAACACAATCGGAACGAACCATGGCTGCCTCGAAAATCATTTACACGCACACAGACGAAGCCCCTGCTCTGGCGACTCAGTCGCTACTGCCGATCGTCCGAGCGTTTGCGGCCACGTGCGATGTAGAAGTCGAAACTCGAGACATCTCGCTGGCTGGTCGTGTTCTTGCCAACTTCTCTGAACACCTGACGGAAGAACAACGCATCGGCGATGCACTTGCCGAACTTGGTGAACTCGCCAAGAAGCCGGAAGCCAACATCATCAAGCTGCCCAACATCAGCGCGTCGATTCCGCAGTTGAAGGCGACCATTGTCGAACTTCAGGGCGACGGGTTTGCCGTTCCCGATTACCCGGACGAACCAGCAACGTCTGAAGAAGAGGCCATCAAGGCTCGCTACGACAAAATCAAAGGCAGCGCGGTGAACCCGGTTCTTCGCGAAGGCAACTCCGACCGCCGCGCGCCGAATGCGGTG
>JBGCDN010000196.1:0-9030 GCA_045105495.1 Planctomycetaceae bacterium | reverse complement strand
GTTATTGGGACCTGACTGTTGCCGCCATTCTGAAGCCCATGCAGCTCGAACCATTCACTCCACGTCTTTACAACCTGATGCACTATGGCCGAAACGAAACGTTGGCAGCCATGACCCTGGTAGCAGCCATCGCGCCAGTCATTCTTGTGGCCATCGCTGCGATGTCTCAATGGGGCCTCCGAACTTATCGCGCGGCAAGGATGGGGGCGTAATGTCTGTACTTTGGTCACTCGAAAATGCGTCGTTGGTTACGCAAGGCACCCAGCGACTGGCCGACTTGTCGCTCGATGTTCAACCTGGCATCACGGCGGTGCTGGGTTTTTCTGGTGCCGGCAAGACGTCGCTGTTGAACTTGTTGGTTGAGTTCGAGAAGCCAACGACTGGTTCGATTTCTGTCACACCATCTGCCGGACCAGTTCCGATGTTCTGGGTTCCACAAAACGGCGGTCTTTGGAATCACGTGACGGCGGCCGATCACATTCGAATGGTTCAGCAAGAACGAACGGAAGAAGTTGATTGGCTGGAACAGTTCGACCTGCAATCGAGAGCCAACGCCAAACCCGCCGCTTTGTCGCAAGGTGAGCGAGCTCGTCTAGCTGTTGCTCGTGCGCTAGCAACGGATGCTTCGGTTCTAGTCATGGATGAACCACTGGCTCATGTCGACGTGGGTCGAGTTCCCGGCTACTTCGATATCATTGCGAGGCAGACGCGAAGTGAATCGCGATCTTTGGTGTTCGCGACGCACCAACCGGAACTGGTCTTACGCTATGCTAAACACGTGATTTGCCTTGATGCCGCGAAGTGCGTTTTCAATGGAACAGTCGACGATTTGTACGAGAAACCAGCAGATTCGAAGCTCGCGACTTTGTTGGGGCACGGAAACTGGCTTTCTTCAGACGAATTTCGGCTCTGGCTGGATCAGGACCAACGTGAAGGCGTTGTCAGGCCAGAACGCTTGTGTTTGGAAGCTGTAACGGCATCAGAAACGGCCGTCGTTTCTAGCAATCAAATGGGGCTTGTGACCGAGACATTCGTTCGCAACGAAGCGTCTGGCATTGAACGTAGCTTTGTGCATAGGACCGAACGAAGGTTGGAACCGAAGCAAACCGTGCGACTGGTTGTTTCGTCTGAAGATTGTGATCGCGCAAGCGAATAGCCAAATTGCACGAGTGAAATGAACATCGGCTTTGGAAAGCGGCAAGTGAATCGACGTCGAAACAACCCTTCCCCAACCAAGACACCCTCCCGCTGGCGGGAGGATCGGAGCCTAAGCGACAGGGAGGGTGACAGCGCACGCCAGGACGAGCTCGGGCGTGTTGTGGACTTCGACGGCTCAGCCCTCTCCGGGCCTGAGAGCCCGACTCTCCCAGAGGGAGAGTGTCGTGATGGAGGTGCTCACTCTGTGTCGGGCAGTGTGCCGCAAATTGGACGGGCTCAGATCGAAAGAACTCCAACCGTAGACTCCGCACACAGCCAGGCACCCTCCCGCTGGCGGGAGGGTCGGAGCCTAAGCGACGGGGAGGGCGACAGCACACTCCAAGAAGAACTCGAACGTGTTGTGGACTTCGACGGCTCAGCCTCCTCGGGGCCTGAGAGCCCGACTCTCCCGGCGGGAGAGTGTCTGGTGGTTGGGAGGCGGCTGGTTTGGTTGGTTGCTGTGTTCTCGTTGGTGTGTATTGGCTGTAGCCATCCAGAGGATGGAAACACCATTTCGGTTCAAGATGTGCGGTCATGGCAGCTTCCGCCCGAAGGCGCGAAGATGACGGCGCCGCGGGCGGTTCATGTGGGACCGGAAAACGAAATCTACGTTCTCGACGATAGCGGGCGAGTCATTGTTCTCGGCGACAACGGTGTGGTCTTGCGACAGTGGCGGATGCCGGACAATTCCATTGGGAATCCGGAGGGCATTTGTCTGCTGGCTGATGGTCGCATCGTCGTTGCCGATACACATTACGATCAGTTGGTGTTCTTCGCTCGAACCGGCGAGGTACTCGAAACACTCGGCAAACACGGAACAGAACCCGGTCAGTTTGTTTACCCAGTCGCTATCTGTCAGGACGACAAAGGTTTCATCTATGTCGCCGAATACGGCGACTATCAACGAGTTCAGAAATTTACTGCGGACGGAAAATTTGCCCTGCAGTTTGGAAAGCAAGGAACTGGCCCCGGCGAGTTCCAACGCCCAAGTGGTGTGACCTGGATTGACGGAGAAGTCTACGTGGTTGATGCGTTCAACAACCGTGTGCATCTCTTTAAAGATGACGGCACGTTTGTAGGGGTGCTCGACGACAAGGGCTACGAACTTGAGTATCCTTATGACGTGACGAAAGCGCCCGATGGATCGCTGTATGTGATCGAACACAAAGCCGGGCGACTGTCACACCTGAGTCCCACGGGTGAGCTTCTTGGTCGCTATGGAAGTAGTGGTCGGAAGAAAGGGCATTTCATCACGCCGTGGGGTATCGCGTTTCGTGGAAAGTCGCGAATTGTGGTCGCCGATACCGGCAATCGAAGAGTTGTGGAGATCAAGCTGTGAAACGATTTTTCAAGCGACTGTTCCCAACTCCGCGCTACGCAGTGTCGTGGAAAGATGCGTTGCCGCTGGTTGTGTTCCTGCTGGTATTCGGTGGCGGATGTCTGTACTTGGAACTGGCCGATCACCTGATGTTCGTCCAGCCGCTGGCATTCTTGTTACTGCTGGTCACCCCATGGATCTGGTGGATGAACGCCGCAGGGTTCTCAGGGCTGACGCGTGGCCGAGCGATGGTGTCGCTATTAGTTCGCCTGACTGTTGTCGGCTTATTTGTCATCCTCATCGCTGAACCCCGCGCGGTTCGGACGAAGGATGTGATTAGCACCGTATTCGCGATCGACATATCAGATTCGGTCGATCAGACATTGGATTCATCGCTGCAGTTCGTTTCTCAAACGGTTCGCGACAAAGTCAAAGAAGAAGACGAAGCGGGACTCGTCGTTTTTGCTCGCAACGCGGCTGTCGAACTGCCACCGCGACAGACCTTCCCTTTTGAAGGCGCGGTGAATGCGAGGATTGGCCGTGACGCAACGAACATCGAGCAGACGCTTTCGTTGTCTGCGGCTCTGCTTAAAGAAGAGAATCGCGGCCGCATCGTCTTGATTAGTGACGGAACCGAAACCAGCGGTCACATGCGCGAGGTACTGGATGACCTCAAGTCACGCGAGATTGCGGTGGATGTCTTGCCCATTGAGTACAAGTACGACAGCGAAGTGCTACTGGAGCGATTGGACCTGCCTCGCTACGTGAAGATCGGCGAGAACTACGAAGCCGACGTCGTTATGTCATCGCGGAAAGCAGGCAAGGGACGACTGATTCTGAAGGAGAACGGCGAAGAGATTTTCAACGACCAGATTGAGTTCCCCGCCGGCAAGAAACGGATCACACTGCCCATCAAACTGCGAGAACCCGGTTACTACGAATACACAGCGACCATTCGTCCGGAAGCGGATATTGATCACATTGATGCGAACAACACGGTTCGCAATTTCATCTTCATCGAAGGTGAGGGCAAGGTGCTCCTCGTCTACGACCCGGACGATGACCTGGACCGCGGCCCGTTGGTGACCGCTTTGGAAGATGGCGAGCGGTTTGTCGAAACGATGGCGTCTGTCGATTTCCCACGAAGCTCACTGTCTCTTATGTCGTACGACGCGATCGTGTTTAACAACGTACCTGCCGACCATTTCGATTCGGTCCAAATGCAGGCGGTTCATGATGCCGTATACCACCTCGGCATTGGCTTCATGATGGTGGGTGGTCGAAACAGCTTCGGCCCGGGCGGGTACCATCACACACCCATCGAAGAGGCATTGCCGGTTTCGATGGACATTACGAAGAAGAAAGTTCTTCCCAAGGGCGCGTTGGCCATCATTCTGCACACCTGCGAGTTCCCAGAAGGAAATACCTGGGCGAAGCGGATCACCAAACGAGCGATCAAGGTTCTGGGCGAACAAGACGAGGTTGGAGCGATTGGTTACGACTTCCAGGTCGGTGAGAAATGGATTTTTGAGCTGACCCCGGCTGGCGAGTACGACAAGCTTGTTCCGCAAATCAATGCGGCTCAAATTGGCGACATGCCGAGCTTCGACCCAACCATGCAGATGGGTCTGAACGCGTTGAAGAAGTCAGACGCTGCGGCCAAGCACATGATCATCATCTCAGATGGCGATCCACCGATTCCGCAGCCGAAACTACTGGAAGATTTCAAAGCCGCAGGCGTGAGTGTTAGCACGGTGGCTGTATTTCCCCACGGCGGTCGCGATATTCAATCGATGCAGGTAATTGCATCCGTCACGGGAGGCCGGTTCTACTTCCCGGACGACCCGAACCAGCTGCCAGCAATCTTCATCAAAGAAGCGAAGACGCTGAAACGCAGTATGATCCAGAACAAAACGATCACGCCGCAGCTGGAGTTTGATGATGGCAACATCATGAAGGGAATCGAAGGGCTGCCGCCTCTTCATGGGTACGTACTGGCATCTACAAAACCTTCTGCGAAAACTGTCCTGCGCGTTCCAGAGGAGGAAGAAGGCGAAGTCGACCCGATCCTTTCAGTCTGGCAATACGGACTGGGCGTCAGCGCCGCGTTTACTTCGGATTTCTCTCCAAACTGGGGCAAGGACTGGGCGGGATGGGAACAGCTCAATGCGTTCCTCAAACAGACCATGATTCGTGTTTCGCGTGTTCGTCAGCAAGGCCACTTGAGAATGTGGAACTATGTGAGCGGGAACGACGGAGTGATTGTTGTCGAAGACTTCCATCCGGAATCAACATTCCTGGACGTCCAAGCGGTTGTCTCGCGACTAGACGCTGGTTCGCGCCGACCTGGTCCGGTAAAGGCAATCGAGACGCCAGACGTCACAGACGATTACAAGATCAAAGACGAAGACGCGATGGA
The DNA here is from genome assembly GCA_045105495.1 of Planctomycetaceae bacterium. Lineage (GTDB taxonomy): Bacteria > Planctomycetota > Planctomycetia > Planctomycetales > Planctomycetaceae > CAYNWT01. The sequence goes on along the minus strand of JBGCDN010000196.1, from coordinate 4,096 downwards.
CAATGCGACCGTCGAGAGAGCCAAACGTGATTTTCGCAACGCGGAAACTGCTCTTGGCGAGGACGGACGAGCGACGTTGAAGCTTCAGCAAGTAGGGCCGCGGCGATACCAAGCTCGCATCCCATTGGACGGCCAGGGACGATACCAGGTGATGGCTGTTGCTCAGGGCGGAGAGCGAAAAGAGACCGTCCAGGGCGGGATGATTGTCCCTTACTCACCGGAGTACCTACGGTTCGAATCGAACCATGTTGCGCTTCAGGAAATTGCGGCCGTCACCGGTGGGAAGGTTCTGAATCCTGATTCCGGAGCGGAAGACATTTACGGCGAACGCGATCCCAAACGCAGTTCGTGGCCAGTGTTCGACTGGTTTCTGATCTCGCTTGCGATTCTGATTCCGGTCGATGTTGGTATCCGTCGCGTGCAACTGGATTGGTCGGTCGTGAAAGGCTGGTTCGGTCTGTCGAAGAAGGCCGAATCGACGGCAACCATGGGTACACTGCTGCAGCGCAAACAGGCAGTCGGTTCGAAGTTGGAAAAAGGCAAGTCTGAACGACCGTTGCCACAGCGCTCGAGACCAATGCCTGGCGGTTGCACAGGTCCGCGGCAACGTCCTGACGCCGTGCAACCGAAGTCGTCTGACCCAACAGAGACGAGGCAGACGCCGGCTCCTGATTCCAACACAACCACAAGTCGCTTGCTACAACTTAAACGAAAACGCGAAGAAGATGGTTCTGAAGAGTAGAGCCGACTGAAACGGGTTCATAACAACGCGAAGTTCAACTTCAACTTTGGATTTACAACATGACCGACGTCAACGATCTGCAACAAGAAGCGAATCAGTTTAAGGATGACTTCCGCCGTGTCCGTGAGGCAATTGGCAAAGTTATCGTTGGACAAGATCGGGTTGTCGAAGCGACGATCACCGCAATCTTTTGTGGCGGTAATGTGTTGCTGGAAGGCGTACCGGGGCTCGGTAAGACAGAACTCGTGAAGACTCTTTCGCAGGTCCTGGAACTGGATTTCAACCGAATCCAGTTCACGCCAGACCTCATGCCTGCAGATGTCATCGGAACCAACATGATGAGTCCCGACGAATCGGGACAGTATCAGTTTCAATTCCGTAAGGGGCCGATCTTCACGCAACTTCTGCTCGCCGACGAAATCAACCGCGCGACGCCGAAGACGCAGGCGGGACTGTTGGAAACGATGCAGGAAGGGACTGTCACGTCAGGCGGAACGCTATACACGCTGAAGCAACCGTTCTTCGTTCTCGCGACACAAAACCCAATCGAACAGGAAGGAACCTTCCCGCTGCCAGAAGCGCAGCTTGACCGATTTATGTTTAAGGTCGTCGTGCCGTTTCTAAACCGAAATGAGCTGAACGAAGTGGTCACGCGAACGATCTTGAAGCAGAACATTGAGGTCGAAAAGATCATTGACGGACCGCGAATTCTTCATCTGCGAACGGTTCTTAACAACGTCGTCGTCGCCGATGCGCTGCGGGACTACGCTTGCCGGTTGGTATTGGCGACTCATCCGGATACTGAATTTGCTCCTCCGAGCGTGAAGCAATATCTTCGCTGGGGAGCCAGTCCACGTGCGGCTCAGGCGCTTATCAAGGCGGCAAGAGTTCGAGCACTTAGCGAAGGCCGACCACACGTTGCATTCGAAGATATCCGCTACTTCGCCCCCGAAGTCCTGCAGCACCGCGCGTTGCTGAATTACGATGGACAAGCGGAAGACGTGTCTGTAACAGACCTCATCAAAGAGTGTCTGGAGACACTTCCGGAAACAGTCGCCGAAGCTGTTGGAGCCTCTTAGTACTTGCCGGCAGTCGGAGTGTTTAATTCGCAGACCCACTTAGTAATTGGCACGCACGTTGGAAATTGTTTCTTCAAAAAAGTCGTCGCAGTTCACACAGTTGTTCGCCAACAACGTGTTGGGACAGGTCGAGCGGATGCGACTGAACCCCAATCGCCGGCTTACCAACCGTAGCCGCGGCGAACACCTTGCTGGCAAGGGCGGTTCAAGTACCGATTTCGCCGACTATCGCAACTACGTTCCCGGCGATGACATGCGGTACATCGACTGGAACATCTTTGCTCGATTGAATCGGCCCTACATCAAACAGTTCCGGCACGAGGAAGAGATGCATGTCGTGCTGTTGATCGATGCATCCACATCGATGGACTACGAAGAAAAATTTGAACGCGGCAAGCAACTTGCAGCAGCGTTGGGTGTGATGGGGCTAATGAATGTCGAACGCGTGAGTGCGTATTCGTTTAACCACCAGGGATCGAAGCCTGCATTTATGCCGCCCAAATCTGGTCGTCAGAACATGCGGCACTTGTTCGAGTTTCTGGAAGGATTGGAACCGGGTGGCAACTTCCCTGTCGAGAGTTCGATTGAATCGATGTTGCGTCTGCACCGTGGCCGTGGTGTGGCGATCGTAATTTCTGACTTCCTGACGTTCGGCGAAGTTTCGCGGGCCTTCAACATGTTATTTAGTGCTGGGCTGGAAATCTTCGCTGCCCAGGTGTTGGCTCCATCCGAAATTGAACCAGACACCACGGGCGACATTCGGTTCGTCGATAGTGAAACCGGGCACACACTTGACATTACATCAGCCGGCGACCTGCTCGGCATCTATCAAGAACACAGGCTCGCCCTGGAAGGGGAACTGGCGAAGCTATGCCGGCAACGAAATGGGCGATTCCTGGCGGTAAATTCCGGTGACACAATTGAACACATCGTGTTCGACTTGATGACTCGGCAAGGGTGGGTGAATCGATGAACCTTCCCGGCTTCCATTCACTCGGCAGCGCTTGGCTATTCGCTTTGCTTATACCGCTGCTGATCTTGTACTTCCTGAAGCTCAAGCGTCCTCGGATGGAAGTCCCATCGCTCGCGCTTTGGCAGCAGGTAATCAACGATCAACGCGTCAATTCGCCGTTCCAAAAATTCAAACGCAATATCTTGCTGTTGCTGCAGTTGCTGATGTTGTGTGCGTTGTGCCTGGCGGCCATGCAGCCATTCATGCGTGGTGGGCCGGAGCAGTACGACAACTTGCCGGTTCTGATTGATTGTTCCGCCAGCATGGCTGCTCGCGACCAGCCGGACGGACAAACCAGACTGGATGTTGCTCGTGAGCAGGTCGAGGCTCTGATTGACGGACTGACCGGAAACCAGAGGCTCGCACTCATTGCCGTCACTTCAACTGGACGACGGCTAACGGAGTTCACAGACAACAAACGCATTTTGAGAGAAGCGTTGTCGAAGCTAAAAGTCGCTGACGTCCCCGGCGAACTCGAAGACGCCATGCGAATGACGCTTGCAATGTCGAGAACCGAACCGATTGAATCGGTGATCGTTTTGTCGGATGGCAACTTCCCGGAGCGCGTCGATTTTGAGCTGCCGTTCAATCTCAACTACCAGCAAATCCCTGCGGGTGGCGAGAACCTTGGTGTAATCGAGTTCAACGCAAGGCGGAGTAAGCAGTCTGAATGGGATGTATTCGTCCGCGTCGCCGGTAACGTTGTGAAGACAATGGGCGCCGATGTCGAACTGCTTCAGGACGGAACGCCGATCGCTGAACAGACGATTGTAATCAACGGTGACGAATCGCAGCGGCTCTCGTTCCGAGTGACAGCCGACGCGCAGTGTTCACTTCAAGTCAAGTTGAAGCCGGATTCATTCGACTCGTTGGAGTCGGACAATGTCGCTTGGCTGGATCTGCCTGAAGGCCGCGATCTGCGAGTCTATGCGGACACCGGTTTGGCGTCCTGGAGACATGCGTTAAGTGGAGTCGAGAATCTCGAACTCTATCCACTTTCAGATGATGCTTCTGAACCGCCTCAGTACGACGCGATCGTGTCAGATTCTAGCGATGGCCTCGAGATGGATGTGCTTGTCAAAGTAATGCTCGGCGTGATTCCACCGGACTTGAGAGAACTGATTGAACCATCCGAAGGGCAAACTGAAATTGTCGACTGGAATCGTACCGAGCCACTGTTGCAGCACGTGCAACTGTCTGACATCACGATTGTCGATCCACCCGCCCGTAAAGAAGGCGTCGTCGACAACCAGATTGAAGAAC
>JBGCDN010000195.1:0-8727 GCA_045105495.1 Planctomycetaceae bacterium | reverse complement strand
GCTTGATCGCCCGACCATCAGTTACGTCCTGGCATAGGCCGAGCATAAGTGTGACGCGGCCAAGCGAATCGGTCTCATAAACAACCTCTCGCGCCTGCAGCCAACGCAGCGAACCATCTTTATGACGAACGCGGAGTACGCGTCCCATGGTCGCTTCGGCACCGTCGTCACCTTCACTGGGTTCAGTCAGGAATTCACTCGCCTGCGGTGCGTCAGGTGCGCAAAGTTCTTCGGGCGACCTGCCAAACACGCGACGAGCACCACGACTTGCGTAAACAAACCGCTGGGTCCGAATGTCGACGCAATAAATAAACGTACGAGGATCCGCCAGCAGCAGGTTTATCAACCTTGAAGTCGCGCGCGGATCTGATATCTCGAAAGTCATGGTGTTCCTACCAGCTGAACTAAGAGTCTACAGCCGGTACAACAAGCCTGCTATGGAATGGCGGCCTTCTGGGTCGTCGAAACTGCGAGTCTCGTACTACCTACCATTTCTCGATCGAGCGACTTCGAAGCGAACACGCCAAGTACTAAGCGGGTCAACTCCGTTAAATTCGTGCTTCGTGCGGAAACCACTAATAGTATGAACGAAAAGCTCAGGCGTCAGATTCTCTTCGAGGCTGCCCATCTCTTGCAGACAAAGCGAGAGAAAGATCCACACCGCGCTCGAATTCGGGCAGCGAGGAAGATCTCAAGAGGCTGGATACACCCAGCCGATCTACCGGACGCGCGTGAAATCACGGGCTTCGTTACTCAACTGGAACTGGGCGAATCACCTTCCGACTATGCTGGGGGAATCTGGCAGGAAATTGATCCGTGTGAGGATTCACGATTCGAAGCGTTCGCCAAGCTGCTCGCACCACTGGAATTGGTTGGACAAAATCGCCGGAACCACCCGGAAGGAGATTTGCTGTACCACTGCCTGCAGGTGTTTGAATTGGTCTGCGACGAATGTCCATACGACGAAGAAGTGCTTCTGGCCGGTTTGCTGCATGATGTCGGTCGGCCATTGGATCCAAAGAATCACGTCGAATCTGCGTTGGCAGCTCTTTCAGGCCTCATTTCAGAGCGCACGGCATGGCTTATTGAACACCACATGCTTGGCCGTGGGCTGCTGGACGGCACAATCGGAGTCCGAGCACGGCGAAGGCTGGCTGCAAACGAGGATTTCGAATGGCTTGAACTACTGGCAAGAGCCGACCTCGACGGTCGGATTCCCGGCATGCGGGTGAGAGAACTTGAAGAAGTACTAAGTTACGTGCGGAATCTTGGGAGTGAGTTCGCGTCGTAATTGCAATGTAAAGACAGACAAGCAACGCAAAACTGCATGGTCCCGACGACTTCAGATCAAACGCTCGTCGGTCCTTGGTGATTTTTGACGAAATCACCAAAACTGCACTCGATCGCAACTCCAAACTCGATAGTCTTGGCTAAACGAATCACTCAAAGTGAGGCAGAGGTAACGCCCCCGCAAGCCGGGCTTGGAATTCCTTTCAAGCCCATGCTATCCCGCCAGCGTCGCAAACCTGCTCCCCCCTCAGATCAGGCCGTAAAGGATTACAGGGTTGACACTTACGTCAGCCCAGCCGTCTGTCAGAGTGACATTTTGAATGTCTTTTTTCGACGGAGAATGCACTTATGGTCAGAAGCGTGACCGAAGTTCCGCGGCTACTTCCTGCCGCTCCACTTCCTGACTACACATATGTTCCAAGTTCCGGAACACCTCACCCAATTCGCGACCCCAAGGGCCACAGCTACGGACGCAAGTCTGGTGCAGCAGCTGGCGGCACCAAAGCTCTCGACCCCGAAACGTGGTCCGAAAACCGTGCGTACCTTTTGGCGCTCGATTACTTCAATCTCGGCTTCTACTGGGAAGCGCATGAAGAGTGGGAACGCCTGTGGCGTGTGACCGGCTCTGAGACAATTGAAGGCCGGTTCATGAAGGGCCTGATTAAGCTCGCAGCAGCTGGCGTAAAGGTCCGCGAACGAAGTATCCATGGTGTTCGCCGACATGCGGCGTCTGCAGGTGAAGTTTTCGCAGACATCGCGGCAGAAGTCGGCACCGACCACTTCTGCGGGTTGGAATTCACACATCTGCAGTTCGCAGCCGACCGTGCTGCCCAGCTCGCCTATAAGCGAGAATACGATCCCGGCTCACCAAGCAGGGTATTTCCATTCGTCTTGCTGCCAGTACCACTACCACTGGCGTAACGAATCAAGAACCGTTCGGTTCTTTCCGCCAAGCCCCAAAGGCCAGCCACTTGTGGCTGGCCTTTTTCACGTTTGGCTGGCGACCAAAAGTCCCAAATGCACGCCGGAGACCGCCATTCTCCGCCTCTGGCTGTTCCGCTACCATGGTGTATCGAGCAGAGAGAGAGAACCCTCTGGGGACTTCACGCTCGAACGAACAAGCCTTGCGTTTCCGTGTTGATCAGTCTGTGCGTGATTACCAGCCATACCCAACGGAGAGACAGGCTGTCATCTCTCTGCGACAGGTCATCGATCTGGTGATCTGCCTGATCCTAACGGTCATTTGTGTCCGCAGCTTCATCGTTGAAGGCTATATGATCTCTACAGGGTCGATGGCTCCCGGACTTCTTGGCTACCACAAACGTGTAGTCTGCCCACGCTGCCAAACGGAGTTCGAACTGGGCGTGCGATTCGAAGAAGGGCAGGGCCTCGTCGAATCGAATCCCACGGACCCAAAATTTTGCCGCTGTCCGAATTGCGATGAAAGCAAAATTGACCTGAGCGGGGTCCCCAAGACGCAGGGCGACCAGCTGTTAGTTCACAAGAACGCCTACTTTTTTCGTGAACCCATCCGCTGGGAAGTTGTGGTCTTTCGCAACCCACGGCTCGCAACTGAAGCGTACGTTAAGCGTGTGCTGGGATGCCCAAGGGAGCGCGTTCGCATCCTGACTGGTGACGTTTTTATCAATGGTGAGCGGGCTCGAAAGACCCTTGCTCAATGCCTCGCCACTGAACTCACTGTGTATGACGATTCTCGTCGACCAACTGACTCCGATTGGAAATCGCGTTGGACTGTCGGAAATAGCTGGTCAGAACAACCAAATGGCTTCGCCTCGACCAAAACCGATGAGTGGTCGTGGATATCCTACAACCACCTACTGCGCTCGGGCGGGTCGCATGAGACGTCAGTTATCGTTCCGGCCGAACAACTAGCCGCTGCGAAGCGTAAGTTCTCAAACGGAGCGGGGTCGCCGTTTGTCGTTCGAAACTATGTTGAGTTCGAACGTAGCACCTCCCGGCTAATCGCCAATGGTGTGGTCAGCGATGAACTGCGTGACTTGCTGCTATCTACCACATCAGATCCAACCTTCAGGCAGCAAGTCCAGCGTCTCCAACAACTGTCGCAAATCGCTCCGATTCAGGACCAATACGGATACAACTCGGAGAGAAAAACGGAAGCGGTCGCTGACATCGGTATCGAACTGACGGCCTCAGGCAACGAACGAACTGGCGAATTGGTGATTCGGCTCTCCACGCCTCACGGCCTGTTCGAGGTAGCCTTCAATTTGGAAACTGGTGCCGTTCAGCTGTTCGGTCACGAACAAAATGCAACCGTTTCAACGGGTTCATTTCAGCCGTCAACGCTGTCAAAAGGTGCCAAAATCAGCGTTCGACAGACAGATCGTCGCATCTTTGTCGTGTTGAACAATCAGCTGCTGTTCGCGCCCTTCCTCATCCCAGATGGGGTGGGAGCCCCCTTGGCTCCCAAGCCATTGGGATTTGCCACGCGCGGTGCACAGCTGTCAGTCACAGGCATTCGGATCACTCGCGACATCCACTACACTGCGGGGCGGGCCCGAAACGGTGTCAACGAAGAATTCTTGCTCGGCGACGAAGAGTACTTCGTACTGGGTGACAATAGCCCCGTTTCGGATGACAGCAGAAACTGGAAAGAAGCGGCAGTCCATCGCAGTAATCTCGTTGGCAAACCGTTTTTGGTTCACCTACCGTCATCACCCAAAGCCCTGCGATTTGGCGGGGGCAACAGGTACCTGATTCGATTACCTGACTTTTCAAGAATTCGTTACATACGCTAGCAAGTTGTCCAATGGCAAAGAGTTCGAAGCAAGGCCCGAACGGGGATAACACCACCCAAGGGAAGCCCCAACCGGAATCGGCGCCAGCTGCAGAAGGCTTCAAAGTCGACGGGAACGTCATTTGGGGCGTCGCCATGCTGGCATTGGGCTACAGCAACGCATTCGCCGATAGCTCGTTCGCACTTTACCTCGTTGGCGGCGCGATGCTGGCTTGGGGGGCGTTTCGAAGCTTCGTCCCAGCAAAGCAAAAACCACCGCAAAAAGCCAAGACCGGTAAAGCAACCGCTCCAGCCAGCGAAGGGTTGAGAGAAACCGTCGAATCGCTCGTCGTGGCCTTCATCCTGGCCTTCTTATTCAAATCGTTTGAGGCCGAGGCATTCGTCATTCCTACCGGCTCGATGGCCCCAACTCTCCTCGGTCGCCACAAAGACGTGGAGTGCGAGCAGTGCAGCTTCAAATACACGGTTGGCGCAAGCCAAGAGATCGTCGAGGGAAGACTCGACGAACGAAGTCGTCTCCAAACTTCGCGTTGCCCAAACTGCCGTTTCCCAAACGATGTGTTCGACTTGCCGCCATTTCCCGGCGACCGCATCATTGTCACCAAGTTGTATGACGAACCACGACGCTTCGACGTCATCGTGTTCAAATACCCCGAAGAGCCGCACGTTAACTACATCAAGCGCTGCGTTGGCATGCCCAACGAGACAATCACCATTCGACAAGGAGACGTGTACAGCCGGCCCGAAAAGGGAGCTGAGTGGCAAATCCAGCGGAAACCAGACCCTGACAAGCAACACGTAATTCAAATGGTCGTTTACGACGATCGATACTTCCCCAAAGCGCTTAGCGATGCTGGTTGGCCTGACCGGTGGGCCGGCGTACAACCGGGTGAATCAGACAGTTCCATTGGCGGATGGACCGACGACCCAGACGGATTCGTTCGAGATCGAGAGACCGGGCACTACACAGCAGCTGCCGGCGAAGACTCCAAATGGCTCAGATATCGCCACCTTGTAGCCGGTGCTTCTGACTGGAAGGCCGTTCTCGACGGCGCGAACCCGCCAGCCATCCCACGCCTCATCTCCGACTTTTGCGGCTACAACATGAGTACACCGCAGCCTGATGTCGCGGACCATGGTCCGTATTGGGTGGGGGATTTGACAGTTGAATTCAACGTCAACATCACCAAAGCCAACGCCGGCGGGCAGTGCATGGTCGAGCTCATCGAGGGCGATAACACTTACCTTGCAAGCTTCAATCTCGACTCCGGCATCGCCACCATTACGCAAACTTGGGAAGGATCCACCACCACGTTAGCGACAGTCGAAACCACGGTAAAAGGAACCGGATCTCGATCAATTCGATTCGCCAATGTTGATAATCGCATCAGTCTTTGGGTCGATGGACGATCGCTCGATCTTGGCGAGGCCGCCTACATCAGAACCAATTCTGAAATCCCAACTTCTAAGGACCTTTGCCCCGTCGGAGTCGCTGCCAGGAACGCGACTATCGACGTGTCTGACCTCGTGCTCTACCGCGACATCTACTATCGAGACGAGACGTACAGAAGCGAGAACGGTTACGGGCGGGTCACGCAAACATGGCTCGAAGTCGATCGTGAACGCGACATGAGAGAGCTGCTTCGGTCACCAGAGGATTGGTACCGAGCCTATTCAGCAGGTCGCCACGAGCGTGATTTGGACTTTGGAAGCATGGTGACGTACGAACTTGGCGCTAACGAATACCTCATGTTTGGCGACAACAGCCCGCGAAGTCAGGACAGCAGACTCTTCCCCCAAGGCGCCCGACGCGCCCGGCGAGACGATTTCAAGCGATTCGCAGTGCCGGGCGATGCAATCATCGGAAAAGCGTTCTTCGTCTATTGGCCACACGGCAAACCATTTCTTAACGAAGGCAAAGGCTATGCCTTTCCAGCTTCGTACCACGTCAACCAGGACGGCGAGGCAGTCAAAGACTACCCGAACCATCGTGTTCCATTCGTTCCCAACGTAGGCCGAATGCGACGAATCCGCTAAGCTTTAGAGGCAAAGGAAAGGACTCCTCATGACTCTTCTCACATGCCACAGCCTCGTCAAAGACTACCCGGGAAAGCGTGCCGTTGATGGCGTGAGCTTTCATGTCGACGAAGGCGAAATCGTCGGCCTCCTCGGCCCAAACGGCGCCGGCAAAAGTACAACGTTCAGAATGGCATGCGGATTGATTGCCCCAACCGAGGGCAGGGTGGAGTTGTCAGGACAAGATGTCACTCGCTGGCCAATGTATCGCCGCGCCCAAGCCGGTCTTGGCTATCTTCCACAAGACGACAGTATCTTCCGCAAGCTAAGCGTCGCGGACAACCTCTTCGCAATCCTTGAGTTCCTAAACCTCTCCGGAAAAGAACGAAGGCATAGGGCGTCGGAACTCCTCCAGCAGTTCGGCTTAGATGATCGCAGAAACCAACTGGCAGGAACACTTTCCGGCGGGGAAAGACGACGCCTGGAGATAGCGAGATGCCTCGCAAGCGACCCTAAAATCATACTCTTGGATGAACCATTTACGGGCATCGACCCGGTCACCATCCATAGTATTCAGGATATTATTACAGGCCTACGCAACTCAGGCATCTCCATACTCCTGACAGACCATAGGGAGCGTGAAACACTCACAATCACAGACCGCAGCTATATTATTTGTGAGGGCAACGTGTTAGTCAGTGGAGACGCAGAAACCGTGCTGAGCGACGAAACTGCTCAGGCACGCTACTTCGGAAAACGGTTCGATGCGACGTCAATCATCAACGGCAGAAGCAGCTTCGAAAACGCGAACGATGCCGCCTAAGAACCATAAGAAAGCGACCCCCAGCGGTAAAATCACCGTACTGAGACTGCGTTCAACCGGTACCGACAGCGTCCGACCTTTGCTGACTAAAGCCTGACCGACAGCACCATCAAGACGCCGTACAAGATTGCCATCCCGGCAAGAATAAGGCCAAACATTCTCGCTGCACGCTTGAGAATGCGGCTTGGAAGCTCGTAACGACTGGCGTTGTAAACCAACGCAATACTTGCCGTCAGCGGGATAACATACCACGTAGGATCCAGCATTAGTTATCCCCCTCGGCTTCATCGCTTGAACTATCGCTTTCAGCGGGTGACTCCTCATCGCCGTAACCGTACGCAGGACCTTCGAACGCATCCCAGATTGCGAGTATGTTCAACAGGCCGGCGACCCAGGTAAAAACAGAGGCAAGATCGAAACGTTTTCCCAATCGCCCGTGCACAGCAGCCAGACTCGAGTTGTCATACGTGCCGTCCCCATTTGGCCCACCGAGCGGAACTTGGCACCAATCAGTGAACGCACGCGGAATGACACCGTCTATGCGACCCCGCCGGACACCGTCGGCGTCAACAACCTGACATTCACAAAGACGCTCTCTCGAAGGATACACCTTCGGATGCAAGTTCACTCCATCGAGCGAAAGAGTCACGACCTCTCCCGAATCGTTTGTGCCTTTAAAGGTCCCTGACACAACATCCCCCGACTGCCGGAGCGACACGGATCCGACCAGGTCCACTGCCATACCAGCGTTGGTCACGAACGTTCCATCGAAGTCAGTATCGAGTGACGATTGATTGTCCAGCCCGGGAAGGATGCCCCTTTCCTGGTCGCGTTCGTAACGCATCTTTTGAACGATTGCAGGCATCGCGGGCACGCCAACCCACACCTGAGCCAAATAGCTATACCGGGTCTGATTCGCGTCTCTCCGGATGTAAACGGGCTGCCAATCACCCAGCGCCATGCCAGCGAAAAACGTCCCTAAGATGCACACGGCGTAAACGGTCGCCTTGAAAAAACGGCCTTGGTATGCGTGGCCAAGCCCCGGAAGCAAGAACGCCAGCACGGCAGCCATGGCTGGATTCTTAAGGGGCACTCGCGGGTCAATCATTGGTTCACATGTCCGAAACAGAAAGCTGCCGCGATTCTATGGAGTCCTGACAATCGCTACCACCCGTTCATTCAATACCGAGACTTCAGGAATATCGGAATCACCAGCGGACCCGATCACTGTGCTTCGTAACGCAGTCGCGAACCTTTCCGCAAAAAAGGGGTCCATTTCCCAAGCTAAGCTGATTCAGCTCGCCAAAGTTGACGACAAAGGAATCTCATGCAATGATGCGTTTGTTGACGGGGCGTATAGCTCAGCTGGTTAGAGTGCGGCTCTGATAAAGCCGAGGTCCGTGGTTCGAGTCCACGTACGCCCAATATCGACAGATGTTGATCGAAAACACCAAAACGGGGACGTAGCTCAATTGGGAGAGCACTGCCTTTGCAAGGCAGGGGTTGTCGGTTCGATTCCGATCGTCTCCATTCAGTTTCTTTCGGGGAACTGTTCAGTGGATACTTGACGTCAGTCAATTTGGTGCTTAGTATCCCGCCCCGCCTGAGCGACGAGCTTTGGCGGTATGAGGTTTCAGCAATTTGTTGTCCTCACATGGTTTAATCTGTAGGATTGGACCAGTTGATCTTTGACAATTTAGCAAATATCTGAGTGGCATCTTAATAGAAACCATTCTTCTAAGCGTTCATCTGTATTGATGAGCGGCGAAGTAAAAATTGCTCAGTAGGAGCTTGTTAGCAAGAAGCATCTTTCATCGATAGA
>JBGCDN010000194.1:0-3483 GCA_045105495.1 Planctomycetaceae bacterium | reverse complement strand
TGAGGCAGCGAACTCATCGCTGAGATCGTCACCGTGCAAGACGACGATCAGATTCGAGTTGTCGCATCGCTTCTCGGTTTTCATTGCGTCTTCCTTAAGTACCTTACGTGGGTTCATCTTCAAAACGGCTCGATGCAGCGCGGAGCTTGGCCATCACTCGACTGCGTACGATGTACACGGCACCGGTTGTCATTCCGAGTTCCTCGGCGACATCGCTGATGGCGAGGCCATCGACGCTGGTGCGCCAGAACGCCGACCAGTGCTTGCGTGAAACTTCTGCTTCAACCGTGTCGGCAGCCCATCGAAAAACCTGACGGCGATATTCGAGATCAAAGCAGTTCGACGCATCTCGATCCTGCTGAAACGGATGTTCGAGTAGCTGTGACACGGACAATTGCTGATTGCCAACAGGCTGGTATCTTCTCCGGGTGAGAAAGTTGATCATCAGATTTCGCGCGATGCGGAAGAGCCAATCGCGGAAGCGACCGATGTTCACATCAGGATCCCACCGTTCTACCGCCCCTGAAACAGCGACCAGGACTTCCTGAACGATCTCCTGGGCGTCTGCGTCCTGAAACGACTTCGATCGAGCCAAACGGTAGATCAACGGCCCATAGATCTCGACGAATTCATTCCACGCTTCGGCATCCGTTCCATTCGGAAGCCGAAGAATGAGGCTATGACGCGTATCGGGCACCGGTGAATTCAATGTTTTGATCGCCTTTCATCATTAAACACACGGCCGGCTGAGTGATCTTTCAGGAAATGGATGGTTGGTGCAGCGCGGACAAACAACTTTTCATTTCTGAAGAAGAGGCGGGCGTTCCGAACCCGCTTGAGAGAAGTCTCGTCGCTGATGATGTGCTCGAACTCCTCCAGAATCGTGATGAAGCAGGTTCGAAAGTGCTCCGGTCGCCTCCCTCGCGCTCCGAAGGCAATTGCCGGAACGACGCCGGAGTGCATCACCGAAGCACATTCGGGCACATGATGCGAACAGTGAGATCGAGCCACGAAGAAGTCAATGCAATCTGAATCCCATCATCAGGATCACTCAGTCCGATGCAGAGGGGCTGTTCTGCACGTGCTTGAGCGTGAGGTGAAAGTACTCCGCTGGATAGGCTCAACTGCTGACAATGATTGGGCTTACGCGAAGGCTTGTCATCTGCTTCATGGGTTCAAGTAACTCAGCAGGCGTCGTAGCACCGTCGCCCGCGAATCTGAATGAGCTTGACGCTCAGTGTATCGCGGTTTTGCACTCGGCGGCGAACTCCGGATGCCCCTCGAATGAGTCCCTTCACTCTTTTCCATGCGATATTCTACTGGCGGCCGAAGAACTCGGTCAGTTCGGATGCAGCAGGTTGCCGTCCGAGCATCAAACGTCTTTTCAGCTCTTCGTCGCTGAGTACGGAGAGTGCTTTCAGCCCGCTGCGCATGCCCAACCAAACAGCCGCCCCGGCGATCCCGTAGTCCCGTCGTCATCATCGCCTCTTGGTTCCGGTGGATTTGGAGGCGGCGGTTCTTTGAGCCAACGGATGTTCGTCTCTTCGTTCGGAGGGTTTGATGGTTACATTCATCGGGGTGGACTGACCTCGCCGAGAAGCACATCGATGATCGACAATGGTCGAGTTCGTATTGCCAAAGAGAAGCAATCGTCACGCAACCCGCGTCTCGGAGGATTGAATACAGCGGTGGCAGATCATTCATTGTCGCCGCGACCTGCTTTCGTGCTGTTGATTTCCTTGAGAAGCCGTTCCGTTCTCGTCTTCCACCAGCGATCTCGAGTCTCGGGCGATTTGCTTTCGGCAGCGGCTTTCAGGATTGGGATGGCAGCGGATGGGTCAGCCGCAACCTTCACCAGCGCCTCTGCAGCCCGGAGCCGCGGTTCAGTTTCCTCTTCTTTCAGTTGTAGCGTCAGAGCCGGTATTGCAGCGGCGGCGGCTGGCCCAATGTGACTGAGACCGATTGCGGCTTTGGCTCGCACTTCTGAATCTTCGTCAGATAGCGCGGGGATTAGAGCTGCAACAGCCAGCTCGGTCGATTCGCTGCTCGCTCGATAGTCCGGCAGGTCGGAGTCGACGACGACTTGACCGCGTTTGACTCGGTAGGGACTCGCCAACATCCCAAGAGCATCTGCCGCCCTGGCACGAGTCGCGGCATCTTCGTCCTCGAGCTGCGAAATCATGGAGGGGATCAATGGATGAGCCTTGTGGCCCATGCCGCCGATGACTGCAATCAGGTGACGGCGATTGTCGGCAGTCCTGGACGTATCCTTCAAAGCTCTGGTCAGCGTCGGAACAACTAGTCCTTTCACCTCCGTATCCACCTCGTCATGCCGAGCAAGGATTGCCATTGAAACTGTGGCCTGGTGGCGAACCATCGGATCAGCGTCTTTCTCAGCGACGCTCGAAAGAGCCGAAACTCTCTCTCTCGCCTGAGCGACACACCACGTTAGTCCAAGGCAAAAGGCAGCCTTCTTTCTCGTTATGGCATCCTCACTTTTCAGAGCGTTGAGAACACCGGGGAGTGCGGGTTCACCGAGCTTATTCAGCGGCACGGCAAACGAGTTGCCCCCGATCGGTCGGCTGAGTCCGGCTAACAATAGCCTGAGTGATTCCTCCGAGCATTCTCCTGCTGTGGCTAACGCCTTGGCCGCGGCTTCTCGAATTCGAATGTCAGAATCGGCCGCCAGTCCTCGAAGTTCAGTCAGAATTTCCGTCTTTGCTTCCGGATCATCCTGAGCCTGTTTTTCCAACCGGTGAATTTGCTGGATCCGATCAATCGGATTTGGTGCCTGCCGTGGAGCTAGCCGCTCAGGATTCTTCGCTGTTCCAGTTCCCCTGGTCACTGACTGCTTGTTTATTGGCACTGCTGCCGGGATGTTCGTTGTCGCATTGTCGTCCGAACAACCCGTCGCGAATCCCGTGAGCGTCACGGCGAAAAGACTGATGACGCGTGTTCGGTGAAAGAGGTCTGTCATTCCGAGAACTTCAACAGGAGAGAGAATCGTGATACGTGTGGTCTGCGAGTACGTAGCATTAGGCCCGCCGGATCAACGGGATTGTCGATTTTTTACCGTTTCAACGGAACCTCGAAAACCCTCAGGTCGCATAAAGAAGGACTTGCCGAATCCGTTAACGTACCTGCCTGCGGACACACTCAATCATGACAAGCAGGTCCGGCCGGGTCACGAGGCTGCGATCGATACACGAGCCGATTCGATGGAGACACGTGTCGTGGGATCAGTAGTGTCCCGACGGTCGGGCGAAGACGCGATGTCGCTACGGATGGTTTTCTATCGTCGTGTAAAGACGGGGAAGAGATTCTATCGCCCGATGAACCGCGTCGTGCGTGATCGCCTTCGCAGCATCGCTGCTGGTCATCAACACCCGGATGACGTCGTCGTTGCTGGGGGCGGTGCTCGGCCGAACGCAAGGTTTCGACACCTCTGCGATCTGGCCGCGATAGGACCGAAGGTCAACGTTG
>JBGCDN010000193.1:0-12486 GCA_045105495.1 Planctomycetaceae bacterium | reverse complement strand
ACTCGGCCGGCGAATGTTGAGGCGTTGAATTCGTGTTCCGCGTACAGGATGAGCGAAACATCCATGGCCTTGAGTCGGTCTTCGCGGGGTGCTTCGTCGTGCAAAAGACGTAGGAAATGGCCGGCGATACTTTCGTCGCCCGATGTGTCCAGCTTCTTGCCGTCTTTGTGGAACCGGTACCAGTACAACAGGATGCTGGGGAACGCGGCCAATAGGCGAGTGGATATGTCCTGTTGTTGAGCGGTGTCTGTTTCTGGTTCTAAGCAACCGAGTACTGAACAGCCAGTTCGCATGACGTCCATCGGATTGCTGGTTGCTGGCAGGAGTTCCAGAACCGTGCGAAGTGTTTCCGGGAGTTCTCGTTTGCTGGCGAGTTCTGCCTGGAACGCGGTTAGTTGGTCGGCGGTGGGGAGTTCGCCACGTAAGAGAAGGTGGGCAACTTCTTCGAATGATGCGTTCTCGGCAAGATCGAAGATGGAATAGCCGCGGTAGTTCAGTCCGCTGCCTTCTTTGCCAACGGTTGCGATTGCTGTTTCGCCTGCAACAACGCCGGCGAGGCCTCCGGGTTTCTTAGCCATTGGGTTTTTGTCCTGTGTTTGAGCGTTATGTATTGGTGTCGCTTCGCCACCGACTTTATGTCGGTGGGTCCACGGCTTTTGCACTACTGGATCGTGGGTTGGATTGAGTAGTGCAGAAGCCGCTAAACCCCTGACGTAAAGTCAGGGGCGGAAAGATGATGTCTTTAGTTCAGTATCGGAGTGGACGAGACGAGGACTCCCGAGTGTGCACTCGCGACGCCGGGGACTCGTTGCCTCGCCCACTACGCTTAGCCTTCTTGTTCCAGCAGTTTGTCGATCCGTTGTTCGATCTCTAAGTATCCCAGTACATCATAGAGTTCATCACGTGGTTGCATGAGGTCGAGGACGTTGGTTTGGGTTCCGTCAGATTTTACTGCCGCGTAAACCTGTTCGGTCGCGCGGCTCATGGCTCGGAATGCTGACAGTGGGTAGAGGACGATGTCGATTCCGAGTTCGGCGAGTTCTGACGTGGTCATCAGTGGCGTCTTGCCGAACTCGGTCATGTTGGCCAAGACCGGGACTTTGACTTGATCAGTGAAGGTGTGGAAGTCGTCGGCCGATCTGAGGGCTTCAGCGAATATCATGTCAGCCCCCGCCGATACGTATCTGTTCGCGCGTTCAATTGCGGAAGCTAAGCCTTCGCTCGCGGCTGCATCAGTTCTGGCCATGATGACAAAAGATGGATCTGTCCGACCTGCTGAAGCGGCGGCAACCCTGTCGCACATTTCTTCTGTAGCGACTAGAGCCTTATTGGGACGGTGACCGCATCGCTTGGCGGCGACTTGATCTTCCATGTGAACCGCGGCGACGCCAGCTTTGGTCATCTCGCGGATAGTTCGTTCGATTCCGAAAGCCGTACCCCAACCAGTGTCAATATCGACCAGCAAGGGCAGATCGCAGGCAGACGTAATTCGACCCGCATCGATCAACACATCCTGTAGCGAAGTGACTCCAAGATCAGGCATGCCGTAAGAAGCATTCGCTACGCCGGCTCCGGAGAGATAAATCGCTTCAAAGCCTGCTCGCTGTGCCAGCAAGGCGGAATATGCATTGATTGTTCCCACCACCTGCAGCGGGCGACTGGATTGAAGTGCGTTTCGAAATCGTTGCCCGGGCGTGGTCGTCATGCTTGGTTCCTCTAAAATCAACCGTAGATGGATCGTCTGTCGGTTCGCTGAAAACCAGCGTCCAACCATCTGGATCCAGTACGGCAAATTCGCGACAAGCGAAACTATAGACTTCCGGGCTCCACGCTACCTCCATCACGGCCGACAATCTTTCGTGCATTGCCACCGGAGCACAACGAAACGTGGCAGAATGATTTGCTCAGTCGTATTTTGTTATTCCGCCACATCAGTCGTTCACCATCGAGCTGATGTCTGGGCCGAGAAAACACTGCTCGGATATCCTCGGCCACAAAACTCTCAGAAGAACCAACTTGGAAACACAGGACCGTCTATCAGCCGGTTGAAGAACAACAGTAGGACGACTCTCCGAGTCGTGGAAAAGCCTCGAAGAAAACGCCTCGGAGAGGCGTGCTACTTTCTTTTCAACGCCCTGCTAACCGTTGAGGATGGCCGTCATGTTCTGCTTGTAGGCTTCGACTCCGGGTTGGCCGTATGGATTGATCCCTGTCAATCGGCCTTCCACTACAGTCGCCAGCATCAACATTTGGAATAGCTCGCCTAGTGCGTACTCGTTGAGTTCCGGCAGCGTGATATCAGCCGTCGGTCGCCTGTCGTCGGCGTAAGCTTTGTTGGTTCCGTCAAACGCTGCCTTCTGAATTGTCTCCATTGCCGTACCGGCATACTTGTTTAGCTGATCGTGATTCAACGAATCCGGAAGTTCCGGCATTGTCACCGCTGGCTTGTTGATACTGCCAACTCTGACGTTCGTGATAATCCGATCTCTCGCACCTTCTTGATGTTGTTGTCCACGACTGTGTAAGTCGCGTGTATTCACAACGGTCAGCGGAGTCGGTCCTTGTTCTTCTTTGCCGAGGCTCTCTGCCAGCAACTGGTCGTACCAAAGCCCGACTGCTTCAAGTCGATCGCCCCACGTGCTGAGGATACGTAGCGGCATGCCCTCATTGGCTTCAAACAGCCGGCAGACGGCAACGAAGTCAAGAACAGGGTTATCGCCGGGATCTGATTCGAAGAACCGCTTGGTCATATCTGCGGCTCCCTGAAGCAACTGGCGGATGTCGAGACCCATGATTGCTGCGGGAAGCAAACCAACCGGTGTCAAAATCGAAAACCGACCACCAATGCCTTCGGGTACAGGAAGAATCGATTCGTCGTTCACACCAATCGCTGACGCCAGTGAACGAAGCTTTCCGGCAGCACCGGTAACGGGAGCTACCTGATGGGCGACTTCTGAACTCGACTTCTTCGCCAACGCCTCATGGAACACGCGAAACGCAGCGGCCGTCTCCAACGTTCCGCCAGATTTACTGATGACAACGATGCCCCAGTTCTCATCACGCGACTCAAGCAACTCCAGAAGTTCCACCTGCTTGTCGTTGTCGACGTTGTGACCTTCGAAGTAGATCCGTGGTCCTGACCGCCGATCCTTTGGAAGCTCGTTGTGACAACGATGACACAACGCATCGAAGAGCGCTTTTGCGCCCATGTACGATCCGCCGATGCCGAGGCTGACTACAGAGTCCACCCGATCACGAAGGTTGCCTGCAATGGTTTCGATCTGATCAATGCTGTGATCTGCAAATTCTCCCGCCAACAAACGCTGTGGGTATTCAATGAATCCCGAATCCAACGGCTCCTTGGTTGAAGGAACTTCTGCTTCAGAGTTGTAGATCCTTAAGTCTTCCAGTACTTCCTGACGTGCAGCCAGCAAGTCTGTTTTGATGTCAGCAGGTTTCTGCTTGGTCAGAAGTTTTTCAGCGGCTGAAGCGTCGTACTGGATCATGGTTTTCCTTCTAAGAGCGAAGCAAAGTTTAACAACTGTCTTTTGTGAAACAGTCTGCTTGGATCAATGAAAAAGAAGTAAAGTAAATTGTTAAAGAAGTAGTTGTAGAAGAGGACAACACAATTGTGGAAAACTCAGCTTCGACAACACTTAAACTCTTTCATAGCAACAACCTCGATCGCTGACTTCGATGTGGAAAACCTGTCGATCAGTTGCAGAGAAACGGTTCTAACTTCGATCAGATCGAACCGTTTTGTTAACACGCCGATCCACCGTGTGTGCATAACTCGCAACACTACGAACAAAAGCTCTGCCACCATCCCCATCGCGCAAACAGACAACCAGCAGTGTCTTCAACAGGCAACGTCCCGTTGCATCGGGGTGCGGCGGCGATGTAGGGACGGTGGTTTTCGCACGTGTGATCGCCGCGAGTTCGGCTTTAGAGTAATGGTCCAACTCGATGCTCGCAGCTGTCGCAGAAAGGCGATTCGGAGGAGGTCGCT
The DNA here is from genome assembly GCA_045105495.1 of Planctomycetaceae bacterium. Classification (GTDB taxonomy): domain Bacteria; phylum Planctomycetota; class Planctomycetia; order Planctomycetales; family Planctomycetaceae; genus CAYNWT01. The sequence goes on along the minus strand of JBGCDN010000193.1, from coordinate 8,477 downwards.
CACCGACGCCCAAACGGCCTAACCCAACCGCAAAACACCCTCCCAACGCACCTAACGCCATCCGGTGAAGCGGAACGCTTCCTAGACATGGACCGCGGGGCGGTTTGCTGGTTGGAAGTGTGGGTCGGGGACGACTTTGGTGCTTACGGCCTTCTTGCGTTTGATGGCGAGGATTGCGGGAAGCAATACGAGGTCGCCAATGAGTGCCGTTAGAAGTAGCGCGAACATCAGGAAGCCAAACTTCGCTGTTGGTTTGAAATTGCTCAGCGTCAGAGCCAGCATCCCGATCGCGGAAATGACTGCGGCCAGAAGAATAGGGCCGCCGGTTGTACACAATGCCTGATGGGTGCATTGAATAGGATCATCGATCTCTTGTTGGATACGGCGGTGAGCGAATAGCAGGTGAAAAGTTCCGTCAACGGCCAGTCCGAGAGCAATGCTGGCTGTCATCATGGTTCCGATGTCCAACTGAATATCCATCCATCCCATGGCTCCAAACACAATCGCAATTGGTGTTAGATTCGGAATCATGGCCAGTAGTCCGGCTTTCACGGACCTCAGAGCCAGTAGAACGACCAGCGAGATTAGAAAGAACGCTGAAGCAAAGCTCTCCCAGAAGCCCACGAAGATGTCTTGCTGTGCGGTATCAAGAACGGTCGTCAGACCAGTAATCGTGATCGGTGCGCCGGCGGTCATCGATTTGATCGCTGCCACGACTTCCGCGGTTTGAGTCCGAGAATTGGGAACCAAGCGGGCTGAAATTCGCCACATTCGTTCGGCGTCGGCAACGAATGAATCGTGATTGTGCTGTCCTCTTGCCTGAGCAATTAACGAAGTGGCCGGCATTGTTCCAGTCAATGCATCACTCGGAATGAAGCTCACCAGAGACATTGTGTGGCCCACAGCGGGGTGTCCCTCAATGATGCCCTGAATTCTTTGGACCTCTTCAATTCGGTCAAAGACAGTCGCTTCGCTGACACCAAAGTCGACCATCACTTCGATGGTGTCATAGCTTGTGAGGTTCTTTTCGACGGTCCGAATATCGGTCAAAGCCTCTGAACCGTCTGGCAGGAATTCGATCGGATCGATGCGAGACGACAAGCGTGGAAGCCCAAACCCACACGCGATAACGATCGCGAGCGTGACCAGCAAAATGGGTCTGGCATTGTTCACCAAACCGAGCCCAGCTCGATAGATGCGAATGCTGTGAGAATCGAGAGCCGGTCGGTAATTCAGTTCGAGCACCACCGCTGGCAAAACGCCAAGCCCGGCAATCAACGCAACAACAGAACCAGTGGCTCCAGACAGCCCAAATACCTGAACTGGGCCGATTGAACTAATCGCCAAAGATCCAAGTCCAATGACCGTCGTAATGGTTGCCAAAACAGCCGGAACCCAGATAGCCTTGATTGAATCAGTCAGCGGATCAGAACTCGCGAGATGGTCGCGGTAGCTATGCAGAAAGTGAATGCTGACCGCCAGCGTAAATACCATCACCAACACTGGCAGAGCGGAAAGGATGAAGTTCATCTCAACGCCAGCGAGGTTCAGCAAAGCCAACGTCACTTCGATTGACCAAACCGTTAGCCCCACGACACTAAGCGACATCTTCCAATCGCGAATCGTGAGTTGAAGCAAGGCGAGGCAAATCATCAAGGTGATTCCGAAGAACACCTTGTTGTTGTCTCGATTCCCCAGACGGTCCAGTTCAGTAACGACAACTGGAGCACCAGAAAGAGCGATGTCTTCCTCGGGAATGTCGCAATAGTCAAGCTGATGCCGGACAGCACCAACGACTTCGGATCGATTCGCAACACCCCAACTATCGAAGATCAAGAGGATGGAGTGGTAGTCGCCGGACTTTGACTGAATCAGGTTTGATAGTCGGTTTTGTGCGTCCGCATCATCGACTTCCAACTCGGCCATCAGCTCGCAAAGTCTCGCGTGGGACCAGCAGTTCTTGACACCGTCTAAGCGTTCCAGCCGACGGCACAGCGCTTCGACCTCAAGTGTTTCCAACCGATCGCGCTGGTACCCGACAACGACAAACTCGTCAGCGCCGAACGTGTTTTGGAACCGTTCATAGGTAGCGCGCGAAGGAGAATGGGCGGGTAGCCACGTCTCGATGTCGTTATTTGAAGGAAGCCTTTCGCCTAGCCAGAGAGCTAGAGGAAAAGTCGCCAGGACCGCGAAGATGATCTTGCGGCTGTGCATTCGGTAAAAGGCTGAGATCATCCGGAGTCGCTGAGGTTCGGAGTCGGCAGACACGCCGGAATCGAAGCGACCGCCGGCTAGTTTGCTATCGAAGCCTCGGAACAGGATTGTCCGGAAAAACGCCCTCTTGAAGCCCGGTCAGGAAAAGTATCAGCCCCACGAACGTGCGACCCGCAAAGTCTTAACCGCAGAAACTAGCCAGCTTCGCGCGATTCTGTGATCGGTAAACTTCGCCACCAAGTGACCGTTGGAAGGTCTCTCGGAGAATCAGATCCTAAGAGTTGGTTCGAGACAGGAACCTTCCACCGCTCAGAAACATTCCGCTTTCGGTCGGAACGCACCACTCAACCATCACCCGATATTCGAACTCGCGCGAATCGCTTGCCATGCGGATCGTGACTTCGCCGGGATCCAGACAACCTCTGTGAAGAAGTCCTATTCCGTTTCGGCTGATCTCGCGTGTCATTGCGGAAACCGTATTTCCACGACTGGTTGTGATCTCAGCAGGAACCGACAACTCCAAGCGTTCGGCCGTCCGTTGGTTCGTATCGTCATCACGGTCGATTGATTCGAGAATGCGTCGAAGGTCCTCGATTGATGGACGACTCCATGGATCGTGCGACATTGATATAGGCTCCAGGCAAATGGTTCGCAGAGATGCCTAAAGATAGCCCGCAGAAATTCGTGTTTCGGAGAAACTACATCCTTCCCAACATGCAGCTACGTTCAACCACGCCGCGTCATTACGGAACCGGAATAACCACTACGACCGGTGGCAAACGGAATCAGTTGTAAGACGATGTTGACTATTGGCGACGGCTTGGAGCGAACAGCAGCAGGATGATTAGCCCAGCTCCGCCCATGAGGAACCAAGCCGTCCATTCGCTTGGTGCTCGGAAAGATCCTGCAGGAGCCACAACCGGCGTTGCCTGCCAATTCACGTTCGGAAGCACTGCAGCAGCGACCGCAGGTGGTTGCTGCGTCTGAACAACAGAACTAGAAACAGGCATTGTTGGAGCCTGAACCGGCATCGATGCGGGTGCAGCGATTGGCGGTTGAGCTGGCATCTGTGGAGTCGGAGTGGCTGCCGCGAAGCGTGGTGCCGGTTCTGCTGGAATGGTAACTGGTGGGAAGTCGTTGACTGGCGGTAGTTGTTGGTCAGCTGTGTCAGTAAACGAAGGATCTTCGTAGGGATTGGCCTCGATTCGATCCATCTTGGCAAAGTCTGATTCACCAAAATCAGTTTCCCCGAAGTCTGGTACTGATGGAACTTGTGGCTGACGCGGCTGGATTGGGAGAGATGGAATAGCTGCTGGCTGATTCGGCGTCACAACAGCGTCTTGCTGAGCAACAACGGTTTCAGGAGCTTCCAGCGGTTCGAGAGTTTCTTCGAACGGATCGAGCTCTCCCGGAATCATGTCTGGTGTCGGCACGTCAAAAGGTTCTACTTGTTCGTTCGCGGCAAATGCTGGAGCGGCTGGAGATGCGGGCGTTGGTGCTTCAGGAGCATCAAACATTCCGGCGAGATCTTCAGTTGAATCAGGAACGATCAGTTCCCGTGGTTGCTGTTGGACTTCAGCAAATTCCTGTGGGACGTCGAACGATGCTGGTGCTGGTTCTCGTTGAACCGTTTCGCTGGCGACCCGCTGAAGAGTCCGTTGTTGCGCTTCGCTGTCAAAGAGGTCATCAAACCGATGCACCATCTTGCCGCGACCTTCAGTAATTACACGACGGCCTTCCGCCGCCAGAGCCTGTGTCCGTTCAGAAACATTCGTCGCAATGGCTTCTGCTGGATTCGAAAACTCACCGAACACATCTTCCTTGGTTGCATCGAAGACATCTGCGGCTGTTGCTTCCGCTCGCTGCGTCTTCTGATCGATCGCTGCGATCGTTTCTTTCGCCTGCTGTTCAAAGTCGCCGAAAATCTCAGCCGCTTTGTCGCCGGAGAAGTCTTCCGCTCTTGCGTCTACTGTTCGAGCGACATGCTTAGTTTCCTGAGTGATCATGGCATCCAGATCATCGAGGAATGGATCGTTGCCGAACGCTGCGGCCGCGTTTTCGGCTTGGTCCTTCTTCCCTAGTAGCTTGTCTTTCCATGAACCGGATTCACTCTCTGCAGAGGCCAAAAGACTATCCGTTGCTTCAGCAACCGTAGGCTTCTGTTGCTTTCGTTCGGCGTCAATTTGATTGTTGACGTACTGCTCGTCATCAACACCTGACGCAGGATCCCCTTTGCCATCGATGACCTTGGCGACGTCAATCCGTGGTAGCAGGCTGGAACGAGTCCGACCGCAGCCTGAAGTAAGCAGTGCCAACGACATCGCGCCAGCGAACAATAATCTGCTTTTACCAATACCCATGATTCCACCCCTGGATCATCAGCCTCTAATGTGCCCCTCGGAGTTATCGACTCTGCGGATCAGGGACTGTGGTCGGGCTGTGAGCATTATCAGGATCCGACCTTGCGGCAGGGGGAAGGTGTTCCGGTCATGAAAGATAGTGAAACAGGGTAAGTCTTGTTGGGACTGCTATCGGCGGTTCTTGCCGGTCTGCGACGAGCGCCCAATCGACAACTGTTGTCCAACCAGATTGTGGTTCTGGACAGGGCTCCTAGAATGAAGTCAATCAACTCAAAACCAAGGGAAATTTCCATGGCTTATTCACTACCTGAACTCCCCTACGCAGCAGATTCGCTGGAACCACATATCGATGCAAAGACGATGGAAATCCATCATGGCAAGCATCACAACGGCTACGTCACCAAGACAAACGCCGCCCTTGAAGGCCACGATGATCTGGCCAGCAAGAGCATCGAAGAATTGATGAGCGACCTGAACGCCGTACCAGAAGCCATTCGCGGTGCGATTCGCAACAATGGTGGTGGACACGCGAACCACTCACTGTTCTGGAGCATTCTGTGTCCAAAGGGTGGCGGAACTCCAACTGGCGACCTTGCCGCCGCAATTGACTCTACATTTGGCAGCTTCGATAAGTTCAAAGAAGAATTCGCAGCCGCAGCCGGAACACGCTTCGGTAGCGGATGGGCTTGGCTAAGCGTTGATGGCGGAAAGCTGGTCGTCGAGAGCACTGCAAACCAAGACACGCCACTCTCTGAAGGCCGAACCCCAATCCTCGGCCTCGATGTTTGGGAACACGCATACTACCTGAATTACCAAAACCGCCGTCCAGACTACGTATCCGCATTCTGGAACGTTGTGAGCTGGGACGCCGTTGCTGAACGCTTCGCAGCCGCGAAGTAAAGCAATCCGCAATGATGAGAAGCTAAATCGAAGCCCGGCGAACACTCGCCGGGCTTCTTCTTGCGCGTTGTAAGGTCCGGTCGCTGTTCTCCGTCACACCGTGGCTAACAAGTATTCACTGTAGGATTGAAAGATGAGCCAGCGAATCCTCACCGCTCTGCCAGTCTTCAACGAAAAGAGTCACGTTCAGTCGGTTTTGGACGAGGTGCGACAATACGCTAACGAAATCCTCGTGGTGGACGACGGATCCAGTGATGGAACTCCGGAGATTCTAGCTCAACAGGCTGATATCCGGACGGTGGTCCACAGTCAGAATCAGGGCTATGGTGCGGCCCTCGTGAGCGCTTTTGACTATGCCGTTCGAGAAGGATTTGATGTACTGGTGACCATTGACTGCGATGGTCAGCACCAACCGCAGATGATTCCCGAACTGGCTGCTCGAATCGTGAACGATGACCAGATCGACATGGCTTCCGGTTCTCGCTATCTCAAAGCGTTCGATGGACAGAGCCTCCCGCCGGAAGATCGCCGTGCGATCAACATGCAGATCACAAAGTGGTTGAACGACCGATTCCAGCTCGGGCTGACAGACGCGTTCTGTGGATTTAAGGCCTACAGAGTGCCCTCGCTACCAGATCTGAAGATCACAGACATGGGATATGCGATGCCACTGGAACTTTGGGTGGAAGCCGTCGCGGCCGACTGGAAAATCGTCGAACACGCCGTGCCACTTGTTTATCTCGAAGAGGAACGTTCTTTCGGCGGCGCGCTCGACGATAGCCAAAAGCGGATGGCATACTACGAACAAGTTCTTGCCAACGCCGTTGCCGCTGTTGGTCGACCAATCGGCTCGGCCTGATCTAGATTCGTTATGCCGCATTCCACTCATCAGCAATCAGCATCCTCACCAGCAGAACGCCGCCGATTGCGCGTTCCGGCTGACGATGGTGGTGTACTAATCGAACCACCGCCAAGTGAAGCAGAGTCCGTCATACGGACCAACAAGATTCGGCTGTCTGCGATCCACGACGTCGAGATGCAGGGCCGAACTCTCGGTCACATGCGAGAACAGGCTCGAAGTGAACTTGTGGCCAGTGCGTTCCGATACACATCGGAAGTGCGTCCGCATGCGAGTTTCCCGGATAAACCGAGTTCAATCATTTTGACGGGACACCAGCCAGAGCTGTTTCATCCGGGTGTTTGGGTGAAGAATTTTGTTGCTGCCGACATCGCCAAACGAACCGGTGGCATAGCAATCAACCTGATTGTCGACAATGACAACTGTGAGTCGGCGTCTGTTCGAGTCCCGGTGCAAACAGAAAACGGTATCCGGTTCGATCGGATCACGATCGACGAACCGCAACCTTCACAGCCGTGGGAAGAGCGTCAGGTCGTTAGTCGCGATCAGCTTGCATCGTTTGGCGACCGAGTAAGCAAGAAGCTTGCACCGTTTGGAATCAAGAACCCAATCGCCAGCCAGCTCGCTTTCAGTGAACCACGTAAGCGACTGGCCGACACACTAACCGCCGCCCGGGTTGAGTTGGAATCGGAACGCGGTGTTGAGAACCTGGAATTGCCGGTCAGCAGACTCTGTCAGAGTGAATCGTTCCTGCGATTCCTCTGCCACATGCTGGTCAACATCGAACACTTCCACGAAGTCCACAACCGAGTGTTGGTTGAGTACCGCCAGCGAAACAACCTTCGCAGCAAAACCCATCCCGTCCCGGCTCTCGAACCGCAAGACGGCTGGTGGGAAGCTCCGTTTTGGTCGTGGCGTGAAGGCGAACATGTTCGGAACCGACTATTCGCGAAACAGCTGTCGCCCAAAGTGCTCGCCATATCAGACGGAACCCGAGTTCTTGCCGAACTGCCTGTCGGTCCCGGGATGGACGCCTGTTGCGCCGTCGAAGTCTTGATGCAACTGGCCAGCGCCGGCGAACGTATTCGAACCCGCGCGTTGACTACCACGATTTTCTCTCGGCTGCTTTTCGGCGATCTTTTCATCCACGGCATCGGTGGTGCAAAGTACGACGAGATGACCGACGAAATTCTTCGGGAGTTCTACGGCGTAGAACCACCAGAGTTCATGACGGTGTCAGCCACACTCCGTCTGCTAGGTGACCGCGCGAGCAATGTAGAATTGCAGGACATCGAGAACCTGCAGGTCCGCGATCGCAATCTGAAATTCAACGCTCAGGACGAACTCGCGAATTCGCAAGATGATTTCGTTCGAGAGTTGGTTGCAGAGAAGCAAAGGCTCATCGCCGAACAGCAAAGGTTCGATGGAACAAACCCGGGCGGCAACCATCAGCGATACCATCGCTTTCGCGAGATTAACAAGCAGCTCGCGAAACATACGGTTGTAGAACGCGAAGCCATCGAAAAGGAAATTGAAACGCTCCGCATTGAGTTACATCAAAACGAACTACTGCAGTCACGCGACATGTCGTTTTGCTTATTCCCGCTGGAACGACTTGACGCGGTTATTGGCTAAGTAGCCATCGCGTTGCTCGAAGTCCCCGACGAAGCTAAGTCCACTCGGGGATTATCGAGCCTCGATTGCGGCGGGCTACAAAGGCTCGGCGAACTCGTCTGCATCGCGGTCCAGCAGGTCTTCTCCAAGCGTTGCGAAGAACAAGTCGCGATCGGCGTTGCCCTGCATCAGATCGTTGACTTCATCATCAAAGACGTTCTGTCCAGCTCGATCGAGTCCAATGAGATTGGTTGAGTTCAGTCGATCTTCTTTTGGGTTTTGATTGCGAATGTTTTTGTGACGCACACCGTAGGTGTGCGATGACAACCACTCGTCTTGCAGTGCGGCCAGGTGATTGAGTTCGGTTAGTCCGTTGTCTGGGTTTAGGCTGCCGGCAATCAGGATGTCTTCTCCGTCGCCGCCTGAAAGTGTGTCTTTTCCATCACCACCAGCGACGATGTCATCGCCGCCTTCGCCAGCGATTGAATCATCACCGTCAGCCCCCACTAGAATGTCGGCTCCACTTCTTC
>JBGCDN010000192.1:0-8568 GCA_045105495.1 Planctomycetaceae bacterium | reverse complement strand
ATGTGACGATCTCTGCGGTGCGGGGAGCGGACGTATCGCATTCGCTCTATAGCGGCGGTTGCGACGGATTCATCCGTATTCAAGAAATCCGCAACCCGCTTCCTCGCGTGTTCATCCATGAACGGGTCAGCATCGTAAGGCTTTGTCTGCGCGGTCTCGAGCGTGTCATCCTGAGCGGAAAGGGAAACAGCCGACATAACCATGATCAAAACGAATGGCACTGACGTATCCTCCAACAAAGTCTAGTCGCCCCGTTTGTAGCGTGGAGGATAGCCTAAGCTCCGCTTGAAGCCGGTACCTTCGAGTCTCCAAGTCAGGCTCAACGGAGCATTATGCGACTTCCACGACACGGCTACCAAGCACATCCATCTTCGGTGTAATCCCCAAGCCCGGTTCGGTCGAAGCGGCCATCCGTCCGTTTACTCGCTGGGGTGCTCCATCCGCGATGCTTACGCTGCCGTAGCTGTTGAAGTCTGTCGATGTGAATTGGAATTCCGGCGGACAACTATGGGCGATCGCGGCGATGGCGGCGGTCACGATGTCGCCGCCCCAGCTATCTTCCAGTGTCATTGCAATACCAAGTCGGACACAAAGATCGCGGGCCTGGCGTGCTCGAGTTAGTCCGCCGAACTTGCTGATTTTGATATTCACAACATCAGCAGATCGGTCGTTGGCGATTCGCATCAGTGGGTCGATACCGTCGATGCACTCGTCCATGACGAACGGATGGCTTGTCCGCTGCTGAATACTGTGGCATTCGTCGTACGTTAGGCACGGTTGTTCGATGTAGACGTCGATATCCTGGACGGCTCGAACGACTCGCATAGCTTCGTGTGGCAGCCAGCCAGTGTTTGCATCAGCGACCAAGCGGTCACCAGGGTTCAGAACCTCAGAACACATTCGAATGCGTTCGATATCGGTATCCGGATCGCCACCGACTTTCAGTTGGAATCGGGTATAGCCTTCGTCGCGGTATTTCTTGACGTTCTCAGCCATCTCCGCTGGTGGGATCTGCGAGATGGCTCGGTAAAGCGTGAAGTCTTCGCTGTAACGACCGCCCAGTAAGTCGCAAACCGATGTGCCTGTCGCCTTGCCCAGAATGTCCCAACAGGCCATATCGATACCGGACTTCACGTATGGATGTCCCTTGAGAGACTTGTCCATTGCAAGGTTCAGAACGTCCACGTGTGTGGGGTTCATTCCAATCAAGTGCGGCGCCAGTTCTTTGATACCTGCTCGCACGCCATCCGCGTATGCGGCGAGGTAAAATGGACCCAATGGGCACACCTCTCCGTAGCCCAGTAGGCCAGTGTCTGTCTCGACTTCAACAACCGTGCTGTCAAAGACTTCTACTGATTTTCCGCCCGACCAGGCGTACTTCATTTCGTGGAGAGGGAGATCGACTTGATAAGCCGAGATGCGTTTGATTTTCATGTCTGTTTCCGTAGTGACGGCTTTCTGCCGCCTCCGTTCGGGTTTCTTTCCGAGTGTATCGTAGTCGGCTGCAGTTCGTGGGGGCAGCGGATGACAGAGATTCAGCTCCTGATGCTCACGGCGGTAGCGATCACTGTTTTCGGAACCGATCTTTGCGGCGTTGGATCACTTCCGTCGTCGAGACCCAGATGAAGGGTTTGCCAAGTTCGTCAATTCGAATGTCGAAATTCAAGCGGTTTCGAACCGTCACTTTTCGCATGACAGCGAACCACGACATTTTTGTGGGCTTCACCTCCACCATCATCTGCTCGAACTGCTGTCCTTTCGCCTTAATGTGATACTGATCGACGAAGATTGGGATTTTCGTGCTGCTGGAAACTGCAGAGAAGACTCGCGTGAGCTTCACCTTCGGGAGAGAAACATCAATCCGTTTGTAGAAGTTGGGGATTGTCTTCGCGAGCGAAAGTGTTGGTTGCCAGCCAATCGGCCACAGGGGTTCTTTCGCCTGCTTCGTGATCAGCAGAGCCAGCGAACCGTTCGGCTGTCTCTCCGGCAAGAAGCCCAGCCCAATGTCGTTAAGCAAAATCGCCAGCGAAGCGCCGCGGCCGTAGAGCTGTAATTCTCGATCTACAGCGCCCGCTTTTCCTGCGACCTGCTTTGCTTCCGGGGTCCACTTGATAGGGAGGTCTCGCGGTAGCTTGATGCTCGCAACAGCAACTTCGACGCTCATGCCTTTGAGTTCTGTCTGCAGCGGTTTGGCGAGCGGAACGAATATGCCGTCGAACTGCTGGCGGGTGAGGCCCCACAGTGGTTTTCCAGCGGGGTTCCCCTGTGTCCCGTATTGCTTCAGCTCAGAGATCCACTGGCCAAGTCCCGCCCTGTCGCTGGCTCGGAAAGTCTTGTCTCCAAAGTGAACGCGGCCGTTCGGGTCGAGTACACCAATCGCTTTAATTCGACGAGATGTAGCCGTTTCCGTTTGAGATACCGGTTCTGCCGGGCCGGCTCCGTCGGCTGTGGTCTGCTGGCGAATCCGCACGGTGTGGCCAAGCTGGGCGAATACCCTGCCCCATTCCTGAGCAGCTACTCGCGAACCGGTTCCGCGCGGGGTGATGATTTCGAAGCTGAACGATGTCGCTTTCGGGCGCGAGGACTGAGGGACAAGCAATAACAAAACAGCAGCCAGTTGGATCATTGCTTTTTCCCTCTACCACGATCGATTCAACGAGACCGATGTCTGTAGTGGACGAGGCAACGAGTCCCAATCGCTCTGCACGGTCCGGGGACTCGTTGCCTCGTCCACTACAAATTCAACGCTCGGCTATGAATCCACCGAAAATCGATGACCTAAGCCGCTTCCGTCAACGACTCTTTCGTTCGAGCACAGAAGTCGCCGAACGATTCACCTTCGTTCCGCCCACTCTTGTATTGTTCGAGAACCGGGGCGATCGTCGAGATCAATTCTTCGTGCGGAACCATATCTCGGTAGATAAATCCGAGCCGAGTTCCTTCTGGATTGCCTCCCAGAAAAATTGTGTACTTCCCGACTGCCTTACCGACGAGGCCAATGTCCGGCGTGTAAGGTCGCGCACATCCGTTTGGGCAGCCGGTCATGTGCAGCGTGATTGGCTGTTCTGTCAAAGCCAGCCGAGCAACTTCGGTTTCCAGATTGCCGACGATTTCCGGGAGAACGCGTTCTGATTCGGTGATCGCCAACGCGCACATTGGGAACGCGGGACATGCCATTGCGTAGCGGCGAACCAGCGATAAATCTTCCGCTGCGGCAATACCATGGTCTCGCAGTGTCGCGTCGATTTCGTCTCGATAGCGAGGTTCAACGTCGCACAGAAGAACGCTCTGCATCGCGGTAAGACGAGTCTCCATGCCGAACTTCGTGAGAATCGTTCGCAGCGCGGTCTTCAAACGGAAGTCGCCTTCGTCCTTGATGCGGCCCGAATCGATGTTGATGCCGAGACACCAGTTTCCGTCGCCCTGCTCTCTCCAGCCGATGTGATCATCGACGCCGGTCACATCATCTGGTTCGCAATCGGCGAGCGGCTGGCCGAAGTACTCTTCGACTTTGGCTCTGAACTTTTCGATACCCCAGTCGGCGATGAGATACTTCATCCGTGCGATCTTGCGATCTTCCCGGTTCCCAAAATCGCGTTGAACCTTTACGACCGCTTCGGCGACGTTCAAGACATCTTCCGGTGGGACAAACGCCATCCGTTTCGCGAGTGCGGGGAAGGTCTTTTGAGCAGATGGGGTTCGCCCCATTCCGCCACCAACCAGCATGTTGTAGCCGATGATCTCACCGTCACGGACAATCGCCAATAAGCCAATGTCCTGCGTGTAGACATCGACGCAATTGTCTTCTGGCGTGGCGATCGCACATTTGAATTTCCGCGGGAGGTAGGTCTTACCGTAGATTGGTTCTTCGACGTGCTTGTATTCGGAGACGTCGATCTTCTCGCCGTCTTCATCCTTCAGCCACAGGTCGTAGTAGGACGAAGTGCGCGGACGCAGGTGTTCGGCGAGGCGATATGCCATCAACTGCATTTCGTCGTGAACGCGATCGTTCCTTTTCGGGAACGGGCAGCACATGACATTGCGGTTCACGTCGCCACATGCCGCGAACGTGGTGAGCTTCGTTTTGTTGATCTCGTTGATGACTTCTCGAAGGTTGCCTTTCAGCACGCCGTGTAGCTGGAACCCTTGTCGAGTCGTCACGCGGACCGTTCCGTCTGACAGCCGATCACAGAGATCGAGTTCCGCGAGAAACTGCTTCGCCGTCACGCGTCCGCCCGGAATCCGGGTTCGAACCATGCAGCTAAACTGCTTGCCCTTAGGCGTGCCGTCTTCGTTCTTTGCTTTGCGGAGGTCGCGGTTATCCTGCTGATAGGTGCCATGATGTTTGAGCAACTGGACCGCATCGCCTGAGAAATTCGCGTCGTCGTTTGCGAGTTCTTCCGCAATGGTTCCTCGCAGCTGTCGGCTGCCATCCTTGATGTGTTCCAGCTTGCTGAGTTTCACTTCGTCGTTCATCTCGCTACTTTCCGCCACAACTATGAGCCGAAGGCGCCAGCCTCGGGTTTAGGAGCCAATCTATGTTCGGTTCAACGTGAGCCGCCGAGGCTCCAGACCTCAGGTCGATCGCCACGACAGTTCTCTGCCCAGTTGACCGTCACTGGCTACGAGGCCCGAGGCTAGCGCCAACGGCTCAAATGAATCTTTGGCGCGGAGTATAGTGAGACTGCAAAAAAGGGGATAGACGCGGTTCACCCGCGCCCCAACGGAGAGAATTATGAAGATCCTCGATGGAAAAGCGGCTTCGAAGCAGGTTCGAGCCGAGTTGAAAACTCAGGTTGAAGAGTTTGTCGCTGAGACCGGAATCACCCCGCACCTCGCCGCAATCCTCGTTGGCGATGACCCGGCCAGCGCTGTCTATGTTCGGAACAAAGAACGAGCCTGCGCGAAAGCCGGAATGAAGAGCACTCTGCACCGACTACCTGTCGAGACGACGGAGGAAGAACTCCTCGCGTTGGTGAACCAGCTGAACAGCGACGAATCGGTTCACGGCATCCTGTGTCAGTTGCCGTTGCCGAAACAAATCAACGAGCAACGGGTTCTCGACGCGGTCACGCCAGAGAAAGACGTCGATTGCTTTCATCCAATGAACGTTGGCCTGATGAGCCAGGGGCGACCTCGATTCCTGCCGTGTACTCCACACGGAATTCAGGAACTGCTCCGCATTAACGACATCAACACCAGCGGCATGCACGCCGTGGTGATTGGCCGTAGTGAAATTGTCGGCAAACCAATGGCGTCGATGCTGGTCCAACGTGGCAATGTTGCGAACTGCACGGTCACGGTCTGCCACAGCGGAACCAAGAATTTAGCCGCGATGATCAAGCAGGCTGATTTGTTAATCGTCGCCATCGGCAAGCCCGAATTCGTCACCGGCGACATGATCAAGCCGGGAGCCATCGTCGTTGATGTCGGAATCAATCGAGTGGACGACAAACTTGTCGGCGACGTCGCTTACGAATCGGCCGCCGAAGTCGCATCTGCCATTACCCCGGTTCCTGGAGGAGTCGGACCCATGACGATCGCCATGCTGTTGAAGAACACGCGTGCTGCTGCGAAGTTTGCTTCAGTTGAGGGGCCCACCGATTGACAAGAGCGTGACGCATTCGCCGTGGTTGTTTTGTTCGATCAGCACTCCAGAAGCCAGTGCGGCCAATCCGGGACATACCACCTTAGATGACCTGAGAGCACGAGGAGGCCGCTTACCCGCTAACCTGTGCACAATGGTGGCTGGCCGATACGGCCATGTTGCACTCTTCTGGCATGACAGGTGTCGATGTGAAGAACCAACGCATACGTCGGATTGCAACATGGCTGAGTGTTGCTGTGGTCGCCTCGATGGTGATTTTCTCGTGCCGTCCCACTCCAAGCCCAACGTACGGTGAACACTCGCTCGATTTCTGGCTCGCATCACCGGATCAGGAAAGTGGTGGCATCAACTCTGTTGAGATGCTTGTGAACATCTTGCAGACAATCGACATTCCACTGCGATCATTGGTCCCCAATCCGCAGGGACGACTTTCATCACTGTTCCAAGGAACGCTGGCACGCGATCTTGATTACGAAGCGCTGATCGCGGGGACTCACCAACTTGTGCCGACCCGCATCAACGAGATTAGCGATCTCTTGGAGCAGGCTTCCATGTCCTCCGACGCTCAGAAAAGGCAGGATGCAATTGTCGGTCTCAAGCTTGTTCAGCGGTGGAGAAATCATCCAACGTTTGGCCCGAGGTGCACGCCGGTCGGGCTTTGATTCTCGCCGACCTGAGTTCAAGAACCACTGGTACCCGCTTCGCTGCTATTCGTTTTGTGTCTGTTCCTTGCGAATAACCAGAGCCCAAATAGCAAGTCGGCGATGCCGCAGCCCAAGCCGATGGCGGCAAGAAAAAGGCACTCATCGCGACGCAGTCCTACGCCTCGCGAGGTGATCTGGTCGTAGCAAAACACGACGGCGATTGGGGTCAACGCGATGGCCGCGAAATGAACGGCAGGGAGATACATCCACCGTTTGCCATCGCAGGATCGACCGAAGAAACGTGTGGAAGCGATGGCAGCCAGACACGGCACCGCCATGGCAGTCGGGAGACTGAAAGGCCATCGAGACAGCGGCGGTCCAACAAAGGTCAACAACGCGATCCATGTCAAAGCGGTTGTGCAGCCGACGAAGGTGCCGGGTGCGAACAGTTGCGTCCAGTGGAACTCGGCGGGGTCCGCACTGTCATCAGCTTCAACCGGGGTTTGGTAAGGATTCGTCGTGTCCATGGAGAGCAAGTTTGCAAAAAGAGACGCTGGCGGGAACGTCTCTAGTTCCTTCACTTCTTACTAAATCGCATGTGTGTGACGAACCATTCGTCTCCACCGTTGTACCCGAACAGCTCGGCACAAGCCATTGGGAGATGGGCCAGCTGTCTTGATTGTCCGACCAAAGCTCGTTTTTGACAGCGGTCAGTCTTTCTGCATCCAGTTGCGATTGGGACGGCGTTAATTGACAGGGTAGTTGCGGGCAATCGCAGCGCGGATGTCTGCTTCATGGGTGAGTAGTCCCCTGATGTCACGATTGAGGCGAAAACAAATTTCGTCAAAGGATTCCGGTTCGGATTCCAAGGGGACGACGACCGTGAGTACTTGCCCCTCGACTGCAACTGGGAGTGCCGGGACTGTGACGGCAATCTCGTGCGGAATCAGTCGGAGTATCTTGGTCTCAACCTCAATGGTTTGCAGATCGATCGGGCGTTCGTACTCCGCAAGTGGCCGGAGATCACGCTCAGGAAACTGCAAAAGTCTCGGCGTATCGCACTTTGGACAATGCGTGAAGACTGGTGATCCAAAGATCCAGAACTCAGTTGAACAGTTCAAGCATTGGATTCGCTCACGCATAGTCAGAACCCGACCCGCTACAACCTCTTACTGAACCGCATGTGTGTGACGAACCACTCGTCTCCACCGTTGTACCCAAACAACTCAGCACAAGCCATGTGGAAGATGCGCCAGCGACCGAACCAGCGGTCGGCGTCGTTGCCGTAGGTGTCCTTGAACGCGGCGATGATGGTATCGCGGTTCTTATCCATCTCCGCCAGCCACGCGTTGGACGTTTTCTCGTAGTGCTGGCCGTTCCAGTGCCATTGCTGTTCAAGTCGAACATCATCCTGAAAGTGAGCCAGCAGTGATGCGGATGGCATGATGCCGCCGGTGAAGAAGTGCTTGGCCATCCAGTCGCTCTTGCCTTCGACGGTGAATGGATAGGCGACGGTGCGATGGCAGAAAATGTGGATGAACAGCTTTCCATCCGGCTTCAGCCAGGTTGAGACTCGGCCGAGCAGTTCCTGGTAGTTGCGCATGTGTTCGAACATCTCGACGGACACGATTCGATCGAACTGCTGATCGATTTTGAACTCGTTCATGTCGGCGGTCAGAACTTTGATGTTCGTCAGTCCGAGTGACGCCGCTCGCTGTTCAATGAACTTTCGTTGTGGGGCTGAGTTTGAAACCGAAGTGATGTTGCAATTCGGATACTTCTCTGCCGCCCACAGTGAGAACGAACCCCAGCCGCATCCCATATCAAGGATGCTCATTCCATCTTCAATGCCCGCTCGTTCGCAGGTGATGGTGAGGGCCGATTCTTCAGCTTGCTTTAAGTCCGACACGCCGTCTTCAAAGTGGCAGCAACTGTACTTCAGTCGCGGTCCGAGTGACTTCACGAAGAACTCAGGCGGAACCTCGTAATGCTGTTCGTTCGCCGCATCTGTTTCGAGGGCGATGGGGCTGGAACGCAATTCATCGATCAATTCCTGCAGGCGTTCTTGCTGGGCCGCGACACCCCCCGCGAGTTCCTTCTCGAGCCGCGTCTTGAGCAGACGACGAATCCCTGCGCGGATCGCTGCGTCAGGTAGCTTGCCAGTTTCAGCAGCACTCATCGCGCTCGTCAGGAGATGTGCGATCATAATTGGTCTCGTGTGTTACTTATGGAGCCGTAGGCGCTAGCCTCGGGACTCAGAGCCAAATAATTATCAGTAAAGGAAAACTTCTCGTAGCTAAAACATTTCGCCCCCGA
>JBGCDN010000191.1:0-2740 GCA_045105495.1 Planctomycetaceae bacterium | reverse complement strand
TCCTTGATCGCCGTAGGCCCAGCCGAGCAACTTTGCTCGGATGTTATTGCCGCGTTCAATGATTCGTAGCAGCCAGCCAGAACCATCGATTGTTTGCGACAGGCAGCCACCAACGCAGTTGGTACTCTCAAGATTCTCAATGATGGACGGAATGCAATCAGAGTCCAATCGGCAGTCGGCGTGCAGAAACAAGATCGCATCGCCGGAACAGCTTTCTGCACCCCGGTTCTGCTGAGCAGCTCGGCCTCGCGTGCCTTCAAGAATCAAGTCGGCGTTAGACGCTTGGGCAACGGTATCGTCCGTACTTCCGCCATCCACAACGATCACCTCATACGCCCCCGCCTCACGCGTGCTGGCAATCAGCGCGGCAATCTGCGGGGCCTCGTTGAGCGTGGGGATGACGATGGAAACCTTCATATCGTGAATAAAACCGGTTCCTGCTGAAGATGGGAAGTGATAGCACCCTTTCCGCTCGCAAATCCGTCAAACGGAATTCAGAATACGTAGGTCCGAATACCGAAAGCGGGGAGAACACAATGGGGCTGACTGTCGTTGATTGCCCAGGTTGTCAGGCGAAGCTTCGCTTTCAAGCACGTGGAAAACGGGTGGCGCTCAATTGCCCGAAGTGCGGACAGAAGATTGCGTTCTCAACCAATCAGTCTGAACCGGACGCCCCTGCGCCCAAACGGCCAGCTGCTGATAAGCCACGATCAGAGAAACCAAAGCGCGCGTTACGATCTGCCGCACCACGCCAGGAACCAAAGAGCACCGAGGACAAAGACGAAGACGCTTTCGAATTCTTTGGTGTCGACGACAAACCAAAACGAACACCGCGCGAGCTGAAAGAAACCAAGTCGAAACGCGAGCCGGCAACCGCTATCAGGAACCGGAGAGAACGGAAACGCCCCGAGGGAAAGTCACCGGTCAAAGGGCTCATTATTGCTGCATCGGTTGGCGTTCCGCTTTTGTTGTGCGTCGTCGGTGCGTGGTTCTGGGTTGGAAGTAACGACACTTCCTCGTCTCCAACTGGCAGCGGAGGGACTATCGCGGCAACACAGCCTGCGACTGATTCGGTTCCCGACCTGCCGCCCGGAGGTCAGACAGAACCAGATGTCGCCAGAGCCCCGGCTCAGCAACCAGGCCGCCAGTCTGTACCCCCATTGGATTCACCGACCACTCCGCCGATTCAGAAGCGTCCTGATATTGAAAGGCCTCCAGCGATCACACGACGGCCGCCAAGCCAGCCATCACGTCCGGCGGTGCAACCGCCACCCGTTGCTCGACCTGCCAAACGCAACGGAAAAGGTCTGCGGTACGGTTGGGCGAAAGGCGACCAACATGTTTACGCCCTGACTGTCGAAGCTGACAACGATGGAACCAAAAGTGTGATCCATGGCTCATGCACTTACACCGTTCGGGGCGTTTCAAACAATGTGCAGAAGTCAGAAAGTTCAGGAACCGGATTCGTTGTTGGCGCCGATGGCTACATCGCGACGTGTGCCCATGTGGTCGAAGATGCGACCGAAATCAAAGTCACGCTTAACGGACAAGACTACTCCGCACGCGTTCTTGCCGCTGATGAGAAACTGGATCTGGCTGTAATCAAAATCGAAGCCAGCGGACTAAACGTTCTGCCCTTTGGCGATTCCGATCAGGTTCAGCTGCTGCAGGAAATCCAGGCGTTTGGGTTCCCGCTGTCTTCGCTGCTGGGCACTGGTTTGAAGGCGAATTCGGGCAAGGTTTCTGGAACCGTTGATACGCCCGAGCACGGACGGCAGATTCAAATTGATGCGGCTATCAATCCTGGAAACAGCGGTGGCCCGGTAATGAACAATGAAGGCCAGGTTCTTGGTGTCGCCAGCAGCAAACTCGTGAACAGTATTGCCACCGCAGTTGGGTTTGCTGTTCCAGTCAACGAACTCAAGACCATGCTTCGCGAGCTGGGGGTGTCGATCCCGGAACCCGGCGATGGCCAGAAACTTGAAGGCGTGCAGTTGGCTGCGATGGCAACGCCCGCTGTTGCGTTCATCAAAGTGAAAAGTTCAACGGGCGGTCAGGTCTTCGACGTTGCGTATAACGCGATGTTCTCGCAAGCCGATCGGGCCGACCCTCGCGCAAGGCGGTTTGCACCTCCGTCGCTTCCTACAGTCGAACACACGAACGGCAACATCAAAGTCACCTCCCTCGGTGAGATTGTTGGGTTCTCAGGCGACGGAAGTCTTCCGTTCGTTCTGGGGCCAATCGGCCAGATGTTTATCGATCCACTCAACAAGAACGGGCAAGCTCAGTGGGGTGGCGAGTCCGACGGATCAGTCAGCATCGTGCAGAAGGGTAACAGTGGTCCGTTTGGTGGCATTCCCGGGTTTGGTCGACGCGGCTTCGGGCCGCGTGGTTTTCCGGGCAGCCCTTTTAATCAACCAGCTGATAAAACTCTGAAAACGATTCCCGCAAAAGAGCGAGTCGACTATCGACTGGGAGTTGAAGTTGGGAACCGGATTGGGATCCACAAAACCTACGAGTTCATTACGTCAGACAACGAGCAAAAGCCGTACCTAGTGATCCGAGGCGAGGGCGATATCGTCTTCGACAAGGCCGTTGGGATGCCTGCCAAGTACGACTACAAAGGGTCGGTTGTGAAGACGGATAAGTACGGTTCAAAACGAATGCCACTGACGGTCAGTTTCGTGTTGCGTGATCCGGAAGAGGTGAATCGAGAGAAGGCGGAAAGCCAGGCACGCAG
>JBGCDN010000190.1:0-9811 GCA_045105495.1 Planctomycetaceae bacterium | reverse complement strand
TTGTTAGCTCTGTCAGCTGGCTCTCACTGAGCGACAGTTTTTCGGACACCCGCAGAGCAATCCAGTGAGCAAGTAGTTCAGCCGTAGCATTGGCAATGGGAAGCAGAACACATTCTTTGGCGGGGAAGATCCATCGGCGGTCTTCGAAAGTTAGCTCAACTTCTGTCTCTCCCGCGTTCACTTTGATCGTGGGGTGCTTCGTCGCGACCAGCATTCGATGGTCCAGCCCATTCACGATGTCTTGTAGCCCATCTCGAAGTGCGATGAAGTCGAAGACGTAGGAGTTCTCGTCTAACGGTCCCGTTACGGTAGCCGCGACACGCCAGTTATGACCGTGCAGGCGTTCGCAGATGTTGCCATTAAACGTAATAAAGTGAGCCGCGCTGAAGACGAGATGGTCTTTGGTGACGCGAACCGTGTAGTCGGGTATTTGCATGATGGAAGTGTTGCAGAGAATGCGACTCAATCAACTGAGTTCGTAAGTTCATGTGGAGCAGCGATGATGTTTTCACGTAGGGCGATGTACAGAATAGCGGCGACCATGTCGGCCGTTGTGCCGGGATTTCGTCTGTTTCCGTCGGCCCGCAGCCAACGATCAAAGTCTTGGAGAGCTTCTTCGCTTTGGTTTTGATTGAGAACACTCTGAGCCCGCGAGGTCGCTTCTGAAGCAATGGTCTCTCCGCACTTTCTTGCGATCAGTGTGTCCGGGATCTGGGACATCATCTGCAGTTGCAGATGAATGACGTGTGTTTTCCAGTCGTCTTGAAATGCAGATGGTTTGAGTGAATCAACGAATCGGAAAATGTCTTCAAATCCGTTCGTGTACTGTCTGGCAATCGTGTCGTGGTTCTCCGCGAGTCGCATGCATTCCAACAGTGTGTCCGTGGGTTCGTGTTGGACATCCTGGCTCTCGACTTCTCCGATGCCGCCCGGTTCCATGATTCGAATGGCTTCGTAAACAGACTTGGCGTCTTCGACAGTCAGGTCGTCCAGAGTTGTCGCAAGGTTTTGTCTTGTTTCTGCAGCCACTAAAGGGGCGAGCAGAAGCAGAATTCCCAAGTGCGTATTCCGACCGACTTGCCGACTGATTTCCTGCGCGGTTTGAAGCACACTCTGTCCGACTCCAAGCCGGGACGCAGCTGCGATGCCCGCTGCCGTTATTGGTGCTGTTCGTTGAAAGTCGCGGTAGGTGAGGTCATCGAAGCTGGCAATGGGAGACACGTTTCCCGGCTTCGGAGCCGTGCATTCCATGAGACATGCTGTGAGAATATGCGATTGATGATTCACCGTTCGGATGGCTTGTCTTCAAGAGGTTGGTTTGATGCAGTTGGGTATCATTGAGAAGCGGCTTTCACAAGCTGCCTCCGCGCTCGCGACTGGTCTTGCGGAACGCAACAGGCGAATTGTGTTCGCCGAAAGCTGCACGGCAGGCTTGGTGTCGGCGACGCTGGCCGGTGTTCCGGGCATCTCGGCTTACCACTGCGGTTCGGCAGTTACGTACCGCAACGATACCAAGGCACGGTGGCTGGGGGTATCTGAGCAAACGCTTCAGACTGTCGGGGCGGTCAGTCGCGAGACGGCAATGGAGATGGCAGCCGGCGTTCTGAAGAACACGCCTGAAGCGGATGTCGGAATCTCAGTCACCGGACACCTTGGACCAAACGCACCAGCGGAGTTGGATGGTGTCATCTGGATTGGAACTGCCTGTACGGAAGAAGCCATCGCCGTTCAGAAGAACCTCGCAGAGCTTGAATCAACGAACTCGGAACGTGCATATCGTCAACGGTTCGCGGCGACGTTGGTTCTTGAACTGGCGCTGAATGCGGTTCGCGAATGCTGATCTGATTCGACTGATTCGAACTCACTTCACTCCGAACGCGTTGGCTGTCTTGGAAATGCGTTGGCACACAGAAGTCGCGACTTGAACACCGACAATGCCGAGGCCAATCAAGATGCCCAGCATCAGCCGGAACGTTGAGTAGTTTGCTTCTTGTTCTGGTCCCTGCAACACAACCAGCATCGCGCCGGCAAGGGGAATCATTCCGGCCAGAAGCTGCATGAGCACCACGCGATTGGGAATGACAGAGAGTTCTTCCGGGGCGTGGGATTGGATTCTGCTGGCGTCTGTCCAAAGCCGCGGATAGAGAACGCGAAGGCAGTAGTACTGCACTCCGAGTGCCGAGTAGGCGATTGCGATGAGGCCGGAAACCAGAAGGTTGACAGCAAAGTGGCTGTAAAGAGTTCCCACACCGGCGCCGATGTGCATCATGATTGGGAAGAACGCGATCCCGCTAAACCAACCCACGCAGGCGACAAGCGCCGCTTTGCGAGGGAGTCTCATAAGGTGCTGCCGAAGCGCGGGTTCGTCCGTAACAGACTCGGTCGCGATCGCGGCCAATGGTTTCACGAGGCGATAGACCCACGGAACACACACCAGCCAGATCACGGCATTATAGATCAGCACATACTGATCGAACTTTTTGTACTGTTCTGGCGTGAGTAGCCCATCCAGCTGAGTCTTGTTGTACGTGACGTTAAGAACACTGGCGATGAGTTGTGGAACCAGAATCAACAAGCCGATCCAAAGAACGGGGCGTTTCCATGACCACCAACGTGGTGCGCTGTCCGCAAGTTGCGTTTCTGAACCTGCGAGTGATTGAACGCCGCGAAGTGCTTCTCGAAGTTCCGCTGCAGTATCAAATCGGTCCGCCGGTTCGTAGGCCAGACAACGCCCGATGGCGGCCTGCAACGCACGGTCGGCTTCATTGATTGGTTCGGGAAAGGTCGGTTCCTTCTTCAGGTCGTCAGCAAGTCGTCGCAGAAGTTCCAGTCGGTCGATGTCTTCGTAATCGGACGGCGAACCAAATGGGATATCGCCGGTTCGCATTTGAAACAGGACGACACCAAGGCTAAACAAGTCAGACCGTTCGTCGACGGATTGTTGATCGCCCTCGTGCAGCGGATTGAACGCTTCCAGGTGTTCCGGCGACATGTAAGAGAGTGTGCCGCCGAAGACACTGGATTGATTGGGCTCGTCCATGTCTCTCAGTGAGAGATTGAAATCGACCAGCAGCGTTCGGCCGTACTGGCTAATCAGAACGTTGGCTGGCTTGATGTCGCGATGCAGTACACCTTTCTGGTGTGCGAACTCAAGTGCTTCGGCAAGCTGTTCGCCAAGCATGGCGGTGGCTGGAACAAAACGGCAGCCATCCAGCCGTTCTCTATCTCGCAGTGCGGCGGGGTCGAGAGCGGCTCCGCCCTGACTCTCGCCGTCGACTTCGTTCAGGACATCTCGGCCGTTCCAATTCGTTGCCTCAACATTGTCGCGTAGTCGTTGGAGAACCTTGGCCAGCGTTGTGCCAGGCACGTACTGCATGCACAGCAATCGCTCGCGACCATTGCGACGCGTTGTTTCTGAGAACACCTGCACAATGTGTGGGTGTTCCAGCGGGGCCATTGTTTTGCCCTCGCTGCCGCCTTTGTTGGGCGTGATTTTGATTGCGACCATTCGGCCGAGTGAAAGCTGGCGGGCTAGATAGACGCTGCCAAACGCACCCTTGCCAAGAACCTTTAGAACCTGGAAGTCATCGATGACATCGCCCGCATTGAGCGTCGATGCATCAGACTGCGACGGTAGATTCGGAGCTTTCGCAGGCATGCTGGGCATGAACGCCCCAAGCGAATCAAGCATCTCGACAGAATCGCCAACCTGCGTCGATTCGAACTCGGGGCCGGAGCCTCCAAGGTCCGTCCGTTGCTCTGTGGTTGGTTCGTTCTGGTCAGTCACAAGCCTGCCTGGTCGGAACAGATGGTGTCACCCTGATGGTGACTATCGAATATCCTACGGCAAATCGCCAACCCGACACGGGTTTTGGCGAGTTTTGTGCAGCATGCCGAGGCTACCATGCGGCGTGTTCCGGCTAGAGCGTCGGATTTCGGGCGTTCGGAAGTGATGCATCGCTTCCGATTTCAGCTGGGCAACGTCGGGTGATGAGGAACCGAAGCGTGTTCGATTCGGTCTACTGCCAGATGCCGGCTACTCTGCTACCGATGAAAACGTCGGTTCCAATCGGGATGCTTCCGTACCGCGAAGACGAGCTTCATTCGTCCGGATCCAGTCGATTGCTTCATCGACTGTGGGAAGTGTCGCGTCGACATGAGTCCTTAGCCACAGTCGATCTTTGATTGTCGATTCGCCGGTCAACGCAATCACGGGGACTCCGGCTTCGCGAGCGTAGACAATTTCCATCAGGCATCCGACGTACTGCCAGCCTGGATTTCGCAAGTCCACGATCAGCAAGTCAGATGCTTGAAGGAACTGGATTTCACATTGGACCAGTGTTTCGTCAAGGTCAGCATCTTTGAGCTGCAGTTCCTCATCGAAGACATCTTCCAGCGTCTCGTACATGCTGGAAAGCAGCACGCTGATGCCTGCGTCCTGTAGTCTGAATCTCGCGTTCGCGATCTCTTCTTCAATATCGTGTTGCTGGCGTTCTTCAATTGCGTGGGCAAAGTAGATTCGAAGCGGAGAGACCTCTTTCCTGCGAAACGAACTCACAGTGCGAGACGCGACAAGCTCGCGAGGATGTGATCGCCAGTTCCATTCGTCTTCAATTTCGTTTGCGGCTGCTAGCTGCTGCCGAATGAACTGCGATGGAAACGAAGGAGCGATCGCGACCTGTTTGGTTCCGTCCGGCAATCTTACAGAGACATACGAATCCTGCAGCCCTTCGATTGCCTCGGGGATTGCCGCAAGCGAATCGATAGCGCGGGTATCGGTTGGCAGCGTCGATGTAAGCCGCTGAGCAGTTGGCTGGTCGATCGGAATCAGATGCATGTGAAAATGATCGATGCAGCATGATCGAGTGCGACATTGACGACTCGCACCATGTTCGAACGCCAGCCACTCCGGCGCGATGGGTTGTAGTCGCCTGATGACTTCTTCCAGCTGCTCTTCCGCAGCCGCCGCGCGTTCAGTTGACCAGGTTCCGAGAGGTCGGACATGGCTCTTGGCGATGAACAGCAGGTTCTCACGGTTCAACGAGCCAAGGGCTGGGGTTACGATGAAGTCGTCGGTTTCGAGAAGCAGAGTATTCTCGGCGAAGCGGCGAGCTTGTGGCGAAACTGCCCAGCACAAGCGGCAACCGCCGAACTGGTTGTTCACTTCCGAAGCGGTTAGGTCGCCCAAAATGTGTAGAAATGGAAACGATGTCTGCCGCATCTGCCGTCTCTTCCCGCCCGCACGGTTTCACTGTGAATGACTGCGGATGGTAAAGATGGGCCAATTGGGAAATCAAGCTGGTTTGTGCGTTTCCCTACCTATTCGTACTGCCATTTGGTGATCCACGGGTCTTCCAGCTGTTTCTGCAGTGATTTGAGCTTCTCCTGATAGGCCCTCAGCACGGTGTAGAACTCTGGATCGCTCGCGAGGTTCTTCGTTTCATTCGGGTCCTTTTCGATGTCATAGAGCTCGAACTTAGGACGGTTGATGTACTGATCGACTGTCTTCTGTCCATATGGAGCCTCCGGACCTTTCTCGAACTGAGCTTGCCAGCTTGAAGCAACCCACAGGTCCGATGCGAACGGGTACGGTAGCTGATGTGCGATGTTCCAAATGAGTTTGTACTTCCGATCGCGGACGACTCGCATGGGGTAGTACATTTGAATTTCGTGGAACGTGTGCGATGCGAAAATTGTCTGCCAGTGTTCGGCGTCCGGTTGCCCGAGGATCGGCATCCACGACTTGCCCTGATAAGAATCGAACTTCTTCCGACCGCGATTTTCTTTGAGCCGTCGTCCTTCCTTCTTCCAATATCGATTCGCATCAACAAGCTTCGTTGGGCCGTTGGTCTTTGCGTCTAACCCGCCAGCGAAGTCCAGAATCGATGGTGTGATATCGACATGACTAATCAACGCTTTGGACTTCACGCCACGGTTCTTTTCGTACGGATTACGAACCACAAATGGAACTCGAAGTCCGCCCTCGTACACGGTGGTCTTCCCGCCAGCGAACGCCATTCCGTGGTCTGCAGTGAAGACGATGAGCGTCTTCTCATAGAGCCCGGCTTCCTTGAGAATCTGAATGAGCCTGCCAAGCCCCTGATCGATGCGCGAACAGGATTGGTAGTAGTTTGCTAGCTCTTCACGAGTCTCAATAGTGTCCGGAAGAAATGCTGGGATCGGAACTTCTTCTGGTTTGTAAAAGACTTCTTCGACGCCGGGGTGGGAACCCCTTCGAGGTTTGTTACCGAAGAGATCTGGCTTGAGCTTCTGTTTCGACGTCTTGTCTTTGCCTCCGCCTCGATGCGGATCTGACGTCGCGAAGTAAAGAAAGAAAGGCCGGTCGTCGTCTGTGTTCGTGATGAACGACTTTGCCTGATCTGCCATCTGTGGAGCGTTTCGCCCGTTACCCGGTATGTAGGTTTCGAAATGAAACACCTCTTCGGGAGCCACGTGGTATTTTCCAATCTGGCCAGTCCGATAACCGGCGTTCGCCATCACTCGCGGCAGGCTCAGACTGACGAGGTTGTCAAACGCGGCGAACTTATGAAACGCATGCTGGTGCCCGTACTGCCCGTTCTTGTGGTTATGGAGTCCCGACAGAATCACAGACCGACTTGCGCTGCAGCTTGCGGTTGTTGCGAACGCGTTCAGAAACATCGTACCGTCGGCTGCGAGCGCGTCGATGTGTGGGGTCCTGGCAATTGGGTCGCCGTAGCAACCAAGCGTAGGACTTTCATCGTCGGTGACGAAGAAGATGACGTTGCGCTCGCCGGACCACGCTGTGGAAACAAACAGTGCGGCAATTAGCAGCCACGCTTGGTATCGCATTTGACTATCCCGTACGTTATTCAGACGCGTTTGATGTTAGCAGCCTCCGGATTGGAAATAGACTCAGATGACAAACTTCACAGGACAAACGGTACTCGTCACCGGCGGCGGCACCGGAATCGGCCGCGCGACATCGTTGCTCTTTGCGCAGCATGGGGCGAATGTGGTGGTGAACTATTCGCGGTCAGAAAAGGAAGCTGAACAGACCGCGGCAGATGTTCGCGAATTGGGTGTGAAGGCCATTGCGGTTCAAGCGAACGTTGCCGACAACGATGCGGTTGTCGCGATGGTGGATCGGACCGTTTCTGAGTTCGGTCGGTTGGATGTTCTTGTCAACAACGCGGGGACAACTCACATCGTTCCCTATCTTGAACTCGACGAACTGTCGGAGGACAAGTGGGACGATATCCTCGGAGTAAACGTCAAAGGCACCTTCTTTTGTTCTCGAGCAGCAATCGCTGAGATGAAGAAGGCTGGTTCCGGCCACATTGTTAATGTGACTTCCATCGCGGGCATCACCGGACGAGGAAGCAGCATTGCTTACGCAGCATCAAAGGCGGCTCTCAACAACATGACCAAGGCAATGGCGCTTAGTCAGGCGCCCGACATTCGTGTGAACGCGGTTGCTCCAGGCGTTGTGATGACTCGCTGGGTGAAGGGTTGGGAACAGTACACCGATGCGCACAAAGACGAGACTCCAATGAAGCGGCTCGCCCAGCCAGAAGACGTCGCCAAAGCAATCTATGCTCTCGCCTGCAACGAGTTCATCACCGGTGAAATCATGACCGTTGATGGTGGCCGCCTGCTGAATGTCTAGCCGTCGGATCAGACGTGTGTGGGCTTTCGCTGCCGCGACCTTCTTCTCACACCACAGAAGGCCAACATTGCGGCCAAGCTGAGCGCCGAAGGTTCGGGAGTTGAAGTGCCGATGAAGAACTTGAAATCAGCCTGGCCAGTGTCGTGAATGCGGAAGCCGCCAATTGGTGTTGTCGTATTGAACAAGTCAAAGCTCAGGACTGACATGACTTGTGATTGATTTGAGAACGGATCGAGCTCATTCGCGTAGCCAATGTCCCAGTCATAAGAGCTGCCGTCAAAGGAGAGCGTATCTGAGCCGGGAATTGTGTTTCCAAGCGCGTCGAGGGCTTCGACTGTGAAGGTTGTGTTTCCGTTTCGCTCTTCGACCACCAGGTAGTCGGATGAATCGAAAGTGGCTCCGTAACGGATGTCCCACATCGGCTGCGCACTGGTGCTGTCGACTCGAAGGTATTGCATCAAGTCGCCTGTTGAGTGCATCTCGGCCAGTTCGCTGAAGAAGCTGGCGTCTGCAACGTTCACGGCTGCTGTGGGCGTGAAGACCTCGATATTCGAAGCGGTTGCTGGGAACGTCTCATTGTGGATCGTCGGAGTCAACGCACTGAACTGGTTCAGTGTCACGCCCGATGTTGTGATTGACTTCAATATCGCGCTGGAGGCTTCTTTTGACGCGCTGAGATCAGGAGCGTTCTGCGTGATGGTGCTTGTGCCGCTGGTCGTGGTGACATCCATGACCACCTGCGAGATCGTTTCCACGTTCGCGCCTGAACCGCTGGCGACAATATCAATCAGGTCCGCTTGCGCGGTGGCGTTGGCCGCAAGCAGAACAAGAATGGCCATTTTGTGCTTCATGTCGCTTCTTCCTGTGAAGTCGATCGACAGATCGCGAGCGTTTTGATCGGGAAAACCAAAGCTCATCGCGTGTGGTGTCGAGACCCGCAGGCGTTCTTTCGAAAACGCGGCGTGGTCTGATAAAAGTGAATGACCGAGTTCTTTGTGCTAAGTCGAACAGCAGGATCGCTTCCCCGGTCTGAGTTGAGGTTTTCGAGACGAACTCACTCTGCGACACTCCAGTTTGGTCAAGGAGGAACAGATGGTTGGTGCTCGACTCTTCACGAAAATTCAGTCACGAGTGGTCGATCGCGTTCGCCACGCGGTTATCTCGCACCATCGCAAGTCTGGGACGCTTCTGTTCAGTGACACGACCTTGCGTGACGGCGAACAGATGCCGGGTGCGACGTTAGAACCGAACGAGAAGGTCCAGATCGCGTTGGCACTGGAAGCAGCCGGCGTCCATTCCATTGACGCTGGGTTCCCCGCTTCTTCGGAGGCCGATTTACTGGCTGTGCAACAGATCTCCGCCGCGGTCCGAAAGCCAGTTCTCACCGCGCTTTGTCGGACTGTCGAAAGCGATATTGATGCTGCCGATGAAGCACTGGCTGGACGCGCGATGCACAAACGTGGTGTCAGTCTGTTTTGTGGTTCAAGCCCGATTCATCGCGAGCACAAGTTGCGGAAGAGCAAAGCTGAAGTGCTTGAACTGATATCGAGAACCGTTGCGTACGCGAGCGAAAAGTTCCAAGTCGTTTCGTTTTCGCCAGAGGACGCAAGCCGGACGGAAGTCGATTTCCTCTGCGAGTGCTACCGGATCGCCATCGATGCGGGAGCGACCACGATTGGGTTCCCCGACACTGTGGGTGTGCTTACGCCAGAGCGAACCAGTGAAACCATTCGAGCCGTTCAGGAACGCGTTCCCAACATCGATCGAGCCTTACTGGCCGTTCACTTTCACAACGACCTGGGACTGGCAGTTGCAAACACCCTATCGGCCATCTCAGCCGGCGCGAATGTGATTCAGTGCACCGTTAACGGTATCGGCGAACGCGCGGGCAATGCGGCTCTGGAAGAAGTGGTGATGGCGTTGTCAGTAAACCGCGATCAATATCAGCGGAAGCACGGTATCGACGCGACGAAGCTGTTCTCGCTTTGTCTTCTCGTGGCCGACTTGACTGGAATTCCTATCCATCCAACAAAGCCAATTGCCGGTGCGAACATCTTTGCGACAGAGGCCGGCATTCATCAGGACGGGCTGCTAAAGAACCCCGACACTTACCTGCCCTACCGTCCCGAGGCTGTCGGTGCGAATGGTATTGAGCTTGTGCTA
>JBGCDN010000189.1:0-4769 GCA_045105495.1 Planctomycetaceae bacterium | reverse complement strand
GTCTGCTTCTGCTGCCTGCGTTCGCATCCAACGCCTTGCTGACTCAAACTCCTGGAATCCGCACGTTTCTCAACTGCATAATGTGGGCGTGACATGTGCAGCCAACCAGGACGGCGAAACCGACTCGGTCCGACACACCGGTTCTTACTTTACGCTATGTCGAGTTCTTTGAAAGCCAAGCTACGATTGCCTCTTCCGCTATGTCCTGCATCGTCAGCCGCTTTTCGGTCAGCTGACTCATGATTGCGACACGCTTGAGCTCGGAGGCAACTTCCGGCCGAAGTTTGATAGTTAATGGTTTGCGGCCAACCATTTGCGGCAGCACTCCTTGCTCGCTCATTGGCTCGGCTGGCTTCTGCGTATTGTCTGGCTTTTCACCATGCACGAACTCCCGTGCCTCTTCGGTTAGCGAGCCAAGTCCTTCTTCGAGACTACGTCTGGTCATTTCTTCCTCCGCTTCTTGTTTTTGGGCAGCGATTGTTTCTTGGCGGCCTCAGGCAAGAGCTCCGCGAATATCTGCTGAACCTCAGTGGCCGCAACTCTCGCGGGGGCTCCCATTCGCCAGACGACGGTGCCTTGCCCAGGAGCGTCGGCGTAGGCTTGGCGTAGAGTCCAAGCCGTTGACACGATTGGTAGACGCAATGCAGCAGCGGCCTTTTCCATCTCGGCCGCGAGCCGATAACGAGGCCGAACCATATTCAAGATGATCGTGGCTGGCGGTTCGCCACGACGGATCTTTCTGGCTTGGATTAGAAGCTTCGTGGCTTCGGCCAGTGCTCGGACTTCCAACATCGACGCTTTGCACGGAATGATGGCGAAGTCAGCGACCATCAGCAATGCACGACTGATCTCGCTATTGCTACCTGGGCCGTCAGCGATGACGTAGTCGAATTCGTTAGCATGGTCTTGAAGCGATTCAAGAATGTCGTCGGCCTTGTCGTACTGAACCGTTTCGATCTCCGGGTAGGCCTCCTCCATCCACTGCGAACTGCTCTGCTGAGCATCGCAATCGGCGAGCAGGACACGATGTCCCTGCTGCTGGAGCCAGGCGGCGAGGTGGACGGAAGTTGTTGACTTTCCAACTCCGCCTTTTGCATTGGCGACGGCTATGATTTTTCTTGTCATGTCGCCAGCGTTAGCGCAACTCGCATCGCTTGGCAAGCAGAAAATGAAAGGCTGGCAATCTGCCCCTCGAGCTAGTCAACGTGACATGTTGCCGTATAGCTTAGTGGGCAACCAGCCACATGACCGGAGGGATGGGCGTCAACATGGCGAGCCAGCGGACTGCCCATCCGTCCTTACGTATGGCCATCCTGCCGGCAGGATAGCTGGATGGCAGGATGTCAAGAAAGCTATGTATCTGGCAATCCCGCCAGAAGGCCGACCTGCTCTTAAGTGTTCTTAAGGGAAAGGTCTGTTCTTCAAATTAGGGATTATCACTAAACGGATGTTTAGTGCCCGCTGGAGGTGTTTCCCCGGGAAACGCCGATACGTCACCAGCTTGCCTGGGGACTTTCTTAGCCGAATAGATCGACAACGTCGATTCATTTTATTGCGAGCGACAGCGAGCTTTTTTCGATGACGGCAGGAATTGCCTCCGGCCGGCAGTGTTCGCAAAGTCGCCTGCTGTGCGATGTCGGGATGACTCCGCAGCTTTCGCAATCAATTCGAACGCGATTGCTGCGGAGTGGAATCTCAAAAGTGATGCAGGCCTCTATGACTTGCTGCTTGGTTGGGTTGAAACGTCGTTTGTGTCGGCACCAATACTTGGATCGCTTGAGTGCTCGACGCAGTCCGTTAACTCCAAGCCGTGATCGTCCGGAGCGTTGCAGCCGCTTGAGATGCGAAGCAAGCAACGTCCATTGGCGGGGACGAAGGCCGGAGGCTCGGTTGGTTCCCGATCTCCGGCCATCGTCGAATTCGAATCGTAGTTGCGACATGCTAAACCGTCGCCACCTGATTCTCGTGGACGGGTTGCCCATCAATCTGTAAGGAATGCAGGTAGTCCACAGCTTTGCTGGCGAGCGATGCCGCCGAGAAGATGGCTCGCTTGTCTTCCTTGAGCACTTTCAACCAACTAGCGAGGTAGGCGGCATGGTCTGGCATGACTTCCGGCGTGATCGACAGATCAGCCCAGAGAAACGCCGAGCCAAGTTCGGCCACTAGCTCCTCCATCGCGTAGCCTTCATCGCCCCAACGCTTACGGCCAAGATCACGATCGAGCCTTGTTTTATGCCGTGTCCAGTGCGTTAGCTCATGGGCAAGCGTGGCTGCTTGGCTTTCCGCGTCGCGAAAGCACTCAAGCGGTGGCATCTGTATGTGATCGCTGCCGATTGCGTAGTAAGCTCGGTTTCCACCTTCGCGAATGTCTGCTTCCGTGGCTTGAAAGAATGTGTCCGCCGCGGCAATGCGTTCAATGCTCTCATTCGGTGGCTGCTTCAGCTCGTAGAAGTGCTCTGACAGTCCCTCGCACTGATCCGCCGCGAACACGGTGTATTGCTTGAGGAATGGAATCCGCTGCTCAACATCTTCGCCGTTTGCGTTCGTGTCGGTCTTCTCAAACGTCGAAGCGTAAACCACAGGCGAGCCTTTCTCGCCCTTCCTTACATGCCCGCCCAGTGCCTGAGCTTGCTTGAAGGTGAGCCAGTAGGGCGAAACAAAACCGTGCTCTTCGGCTGAACACCACAGCATGAGGATGTTCATGCCGTTGTAGGGCTCGCCGTTGTGGCGTAGCGGGCGAGTGATCCTGCCTGCCGCGTGCTCGGCGTTCCACGGCTTGAGCCATGGGCGAATGCCGTCTTCCAATTGCCTGACGATCGTGTCGGTAATGTCCTGATAGACATCGCGACGGGGTTTGCTGCTGCGTTGCTTGCGTTTGGTTGCCATGGTTTCGGTTCTCCTCTTTGAATGAAATGGTTAAGAGCCCAGCTCTTCTTTTGAGCTGGGCTACAAAGAGGCCGCAGGCAGCGGGGGGAATGAAGTCAAGGCCAGGCGATGTGGATGGGGCCCGTCTGCACAAACGAAGTGCGGAAGATGGGAAGGCACCGCATCGACTGCCGAAGGGCAGCCTTTACTTCATGGGGGAGTTAGTCCCCCGAACTCGATAGAGTTCGCACCAGTGGGCGGAAAGGGACGGCAGTCGTCGCGATAGTGACCGCAGCAAAGCGGAGCCTGAGAGCACACGATCGACCGAAGGGAGAGGTGCCATGGACTGCATACGTTCAAGAATTCAGCCGTACGGTTCGAGAGTAGCTTCACGAAGAGAATTCAATGCGGCCACAATCTGGTTCGCAATCAACTTGGACTCCGTATCCAATCCATAACTCTGAATGATGGACTCGCCAGACTTCGTGCAATACACGTCGAGAAAATCACCTCTGCCAGGACAACAGTCGCGACCAATGGCAAATGGGCCGGGGTAGCGGCGTCGGAACGACTTCCAATGCTGTGGGAATGATGAAGGAATAAACCCGTGCCAATCGGCCTGTCGGTTCAAAGCGGCCGTGACGATCACCGAGACTTCTTCCCGCAGCTTCTCAGCTTCCCAGAAGTAAGTGGAAATCAAATGGTTACCCGTTGTGACGCAATGCGTATCGAAGGTTTCGTCTACCCCGTCAACTCCACGTGAGTAGGCATAAGGTCCTGGGAACCGTTTCAAGAATCGTATTTGTTGTAGGCATTTCATAAATCCTCCTTGGTAGGGCCGATGCCGGACGATTCCGGCACCGGCGATTGATGGTTGGTTAGGCGGCGACATCGTCGTCGTAGGTTTCTTGGGCGTTCGCGGCCTGACGATCTGCGTCATAGAGTTTGCGAATCCGAGTATCGGCAAGATTGGAGACTTTGCCGACGACGAGAGCGTCAGTGAGTCCGAAGCTGTCGGTGGATTGCCACTTCCCTTCCTTGTCTTCGTAACTGCGATCCAAGGTAAAGCTGTAGTAGTGTTTGCCATTCTCACCGGTGTTCTTCCAGATGGCTGCAGCAACACGGCCAACGCGGATGCGATCGATAGGTGAGTTGTTTGAGTTCGACATAGTAAAGTTCCTTTCGTTTGGTTTTCGCCAAGCACCATTGCTCGGCTGATGCAGCGAGAAAAACGGCCGGGTCCAGCGGCGGGTGCAACCGAAGGTCGGAGGGTCCACGGAGTGGAAACCGTCCTGCAGAGTTGCCGAACGATAGTGAGGGTGACACGCGACCGCGTACGGTCGTAAGCCTGCATCCAATCAAGCCGGAAATGTCATTGGCGTGCCAACGCACAAAGGAAATACGCCGAACGAGTTTGCATCACCCAGATCCAAGCTTGCGTCGTTCTCGATGCTGCCGAAGCTCCCGATTGATGATGGCTCGCAGCTTCTTGTGGTCGTACTTCCTAAAGATGGGAATCCGAATCAACAGCACACCGGCCGACTCAAAGGCTCGTTCGACAAATCGATCTCGTTTCTGCCGATGCTCAAGCTCGTGACTTCGATCGTCCAACTCGATCACCGCCGCAATGCGAAACGTCTTCGGATAAGCCAACACAAAATCAATCCGCTTCTGTCGGATCTTACGACCGGCAGCCTTGTCCCATTGATCTGCCGGCACCTTCAATACCGCGGTCATCGGAACCTGCACTCCAATGTAGAAGCGGTTGCCGATGGCAGGTTGCAGGCCAGTGTGTAGGAAGCGAAGTTCTGCCGGCGTGATCAAGCGTGTTTGGGCTGAGTAGGGGAGCGACTCCGCAGCTGGCTTCCGCCGTCGCTTGCGATTCTTCGTTATGGCGGGCTTTC
>JBGCDN010000188.1:0-6717 GCA_045105495.1 Planctomycetaceae bacterium | reverse complement strand
ATCCCCACCGGCATCCGGTGAAGCGGAATGCTTCCTAGAACGGGAGGTCGAGGGCGTTGCAGAGGAACTGCATCATGGGTTTCGCTTTTTTGAAGGTAGATACAGCATCTTTGACGAACGCGGGAGACTCGATGGCGGCTTCGTCTAGTTCTGCGATCGCCATAAAGTCTTTGCGTTTGAGATCTTCGATCAAAGCGTGTTCCGGATCGAAGCCGCGAGGTGGTCGCTTGAGGCTCTCGCCAGTCAGCGTGAGTTTTGATGTGAACGCTTTTCCGCGGGTCGCTTTCTTCCACATTGCAGGATCTTCGACGATGGCTTCACGAATCACTTTTGCGACCTTCGCCTCCGGATGCCAAATGCCGACGCCAAGGAAGACACTCTTCGGTTCCACATGTACGTAGAAGCCGGGTGCGTGGACGTCTTTGCCGACCTCGTGGCGGAAGTGAATGCCGATGTTGGTCTTATAGGGACTCTTGTCTTTACCGAATCGAGTGTCCCGGTAGATGCGCATCATGCTGCCGCCGGACTTCTTCGGAACGGCAAGAAAGTGCGGTGAGATACTGCCGAGATTCTCACCCATATCAGCAATGAACTGAAGCGAGGGTGTCACGATTCCGTCTTCGTACCGCGACTTGTTTTTGTTGAACCACTCGCGTTCGTTTTTGCGTTTCAAAGTGCGCAAGAATTTGAGTGTGTCAGCGGGGTAGCCTTGGAACGCGGGCATGCATCGACTTTCGAAAGATTGAACAACCGCATCTTACGAAAGTTCGTTCGTCGAACGTAGCGTTACTGCGATGGCTGGCCGGACGATTCTGGCAGTACCGTTTGGACGCGGTGTTTCTCGACGATCAGCTTCTTCTTCGACAGCTTCGACGCAACCGGTTCCTTGTCGCCGAACAGTTTGCGAAACATCGACCGGCTTGATTCAAGATGCACGTCGACAGTCGCGTTCTGCAAAGCGATCTCGCGCTCGTTCACTTCCAGCACTTCGCCGGCATACTTGAAAGAGGCCCCGGACTCGTCTGGCTCAATGAGAAACACATAACGCTCGCCAGCTTTCACATCATCAAGACGGGTGGGAGCTGGCATGAACCCATCGAGTTGAAGCGGCGACATTTGGCAGCCGCAGTAAAACAGCGTGCTGAGTGCGAGCAGGCGGATTGCACGATTCATGATTGGCTCCCGGAACAGATGCCGTTTTCAATACCGTGAATCGATCGAACAGGTCAATTACGACATCGCTTCCTGACAACATAAGTGGGCTCAAACTTCTGCTTCTTCCCTTTTCAAGCGTTTGTTTGCGCAGTTCCTGCAGGTTCACTTTGAAGCGCTCAGGTGAGTTCCTGCAAACTGCAAATAGCCAGGCTGCTGCCAGCTTGGGTCGCTCGTTCCAAGGTGTAGAACACTGGTACGCAAGATCTTTCGCAGGGATGCAAACATGACGCGAACAATTCGACTACTGCTGTCCGGCGTGTTGATAACTGCAGCAGCTTCCGGGTGTACGAGACCAGACTCGACGAATGGTGGGTTCGGCGGCGGCTGACGTTCGTGTGAATCGATCGGTCCGATCGAAACACCAATCCATCTCGCCGACACGCGGTCGGGTTCTGAACACGATTGGAACCAGCCACTCGTTTCCTGAAAGTGCGACCAGTCCCAATTCTCTCGCGGGTTGGTTACAACTCCAGCTTTGACCACTTTCTGCGTCGGAGTCAGAGACATTTCCAACGAACACTTTGAAAAGCTACGACGCTGGCTCGAACTTGAGTCACAGGCAGAAACGCAGCGACTGGCCGAACGACGCAAGCGGCAGACTTCGAAGAACGCAGAACGTGGCGGCGAAACTCTGCTGGACATGGTGATTACCGACCACGACTCGGGCCTCGGCGGACGCTATCTGCTAACGCTGCGAAAACGCACCAACGATATGCGGCTTCCATGGAATCGCCTGCGCGTAGGAGCTCCGGTGGTCTTGTCGGACGAGGAAACGCTGGAAGCCGGAATGCAAGGTGTCGTCAGCGCGCGAGATCAGGTTTCGATTCAGGTTGCCGTGAATGAATGGCCGGACGCAGAACACTTCCGCATTGACCTCTCGCCGGACGAGATTACTCGCAAACGCCAATCCGCCGCGCTTGACCGAGCCGAGAACGCCAACGGTCGAGCCGCGCAGCTTCGGAACGTCATGCTTGGTGAAGTCGAACCCAAGTTTGATGAAGAATCAGAAGTTGTGTTCAATACAACTCTCGACGAATCCCAACAGGCCGCTGTTCGGTTCGCCCTTTCTGCCCAGGATGTCGCGCTGATTCACGGCCCACCGGGAACCGGTAAAACCACAACGGTTGTTGAACTGATCTGCCAGGCGGTTGAACGTGGTGACAAGGTCATCGCCTGTGCTCCAAGTAACACGGCGGTTGACAACCTATTGGAACGTCTTGCTGAGAAGAACCAAAATGTCGTTCGGGTCGGGCATCCGGCCCGCGTTCTCGAAGCCCTCAGGCGTCACACGCTGGATGCCAAAGTCGAATCACACGAAGTCATGCATCTTGTTCGCGAGATGATGAAAGACGCGGAGAAACTGTTTCGCAAAGCGGGACGGTTTACGCGAGGCAAGCCAGCGCCGGGAGCCAAACAACAATGGAGACGCGAAGCCCGCGAGATTAAGTCGCAGGCACGCATGCTGGAACGCGACGCAGTGAACCGCGTTTTGGACACAGCGGACATCATTCTCGCAACCGCCACGTTCGACGAAGACGTCATTGGTAAGCGCCACTTCGATCTGGCGGTAGTCGACGAAGCCTGCCAAAGCACGGAACCCGGTTGCTGGATCCCCCTGCTCCGCGCGGACCGATTGGTTCTTGCCGGCGACCATTGTCAGCTGCCGCCAACGGTTCTCTCTGATGAAGCGAGCCGCGAAGGGTTCAAGATCAGTTTGCTTGAACGGCTCATTGAACTCTACGGCGACTCGGTGCACCGGCAATTGCAGGTGCAGTATCGAATGCACGAAGACATCATGCGGTTCTCATCGGACACGTTTTACGACGGAACACTAGTCGCCCACGACAGCGTGCAGACACACTTGCTCTCAGATGACGACGACTACGAGACGGATGTTATTGATGCATCACCGGTAACTTTCATTGATACCGCCGGAGCCGACTACACGGAAGAAGTGGAACCACACGGGCTAAGCAAACGAAATCCGCAGGAAGCCGCAATCGTGGTGAAGAAGGTCGAACAACTGTTCGAAGCTGGCGTCTTGCCAAAAGACATCGCCGTCATCGCCCCCTACGCCGCGCAGGTCCGTTTACTGCGTGAGGAGTTGCGAATCCCAGCGGTCGAAGTTGACACCGTTGACGGCTTCCAGGGCCGTGAAAAAGAAGCCGTCGTCATTTCGCTGGTTCGATCGAATCCTGAGAACGAAATTGGCTTTCTCGCCGACGCCCGCCGCATGAACGTCGCGCTAACTCGGGCTCGGAAGAAGCTCATCGTCATCGGCGATAGTTCGACACTCGGCGGCAACGATTTCTACGCAGGCCTTTTCGAATACTTCGAAGCCATCGAGAGTTATCGATCTGTCTGGGAAGAACTTGCCTGACTCGGAAAAATGTTCGCGATGTGTGCTGCTCTGTCACACACACCTGTCAAGCTACGGTGAGTTTTCCTGCAGAACACATTCGTTCTAATTGCACCACCCAGTCCGCGCCGAATCCTGCAGATGTTCGGCCGAAGCATCGCTTGCTGGAGTTTCATTGGCCGCACAGATTGCACACTTCGGCGGTCCACTAAAAGCGCTAGCCGGGTGTGGGATCTTTGAAACCAGATGAGGCTTGAGGGACACCAAGGATGGTTCCCACGGCAACTCGCAAAGGACATGCAATGAGACGTTCGCTACCGGCAGTGGCAATCAGGGTGATGACTCTGGTTTGCTTAGTGGCTCCCCTTTCAGCCCAGGAACTGTCAGATTTTGGCCACAACCACAACGTCGTTTCTTGCGATGGTGCGGCATGTGGTGGTACCGGGCAAACATCGTGGGGACTACCGCTGTTCGGCAGTAGCTGCAGTGGATTGATCAAGTCCAGCGATGGTTGTTTCAACGACTTCATCAGCCCGATGATCAACTTTGTTTTCTTTGAAGACCCCCGAACGCTCACAGAGCTGCGACCAATTTTCGTAAACCACCGTGTACCAAACACGATTGGAAATGGCATACCAGCAGGCGGTTCAATTCAACTGTACGCTCTGCAATTTCGAGCGGCCCTGACGGATCGCCTGAGCCTGATCGCAACGAAGGACGGCTACATCGTCGATAACACAGACGGAGCGTTGGACACCCTGCTTGGAGATGGTTGGGCGGATGTCTCTGCGGGATTGAAGTACAATATCCTTCGAGATCCGAACTCGGGAACCTTGGCCTCTGCCGGGTTTACCTATGAGATTCCAATGGGTAGTTCTCGAGCCCTTCAAGGACTCGGTGACGGAGAGCTGCATCTGTTCGCGACGGGCGGGCAGCGTCTGCTGGGCGGTGACGCTCACTTTCTCACCAGTTTCGGTTATCGCCTGCCAATCGACAGCGACGTCAATTCAACATCATTTCACTGGTCGAATCACGTGGACTTCCGTGTAACAGATTCCATCTACGCGTTCACCGAAATCGCTTGGTGGCACTGGACAGACTCCGCCAACAACGGCGCCGCGCTTGGGGTTGCCGGACAGGACCTTTTCAATCTGCCAGTGAATGACGTTACCGGAAACGACCTCGTGACTCAAAGCGTTGGACTTAAGCTGAAGCCTACTGCGTCAACTGAAGTTGGACTGGCCTACGAGTTTCCAATCAGCGGATTCGACGATGTTATCGACGACCGGTTGATGCTGGACCTGATTGTTCGGTTCTAAGAAGAACCGATCGCAAGAAAGAAAGGCCGTCCAAAATTCAGGACGGCCTTTTCATTCTCCAACGACCTCTACGTAGATCTATGTTAGGTTGCGTTCACGGATCCAGTCGGTGTGGAACTTTTCGCCGCGTGGTTTGTCGGTTCGTTCGTAGGTGTGAGCACCGAAGTAGTCGCGTTGAGCCTGAAGCAGATTCGCTGGCAGGCTGCCTCGGCGGTAGCCATCGAAGTACGTCAGAGCCGCACTGAAAGCTGGCACCGGTAGTCCGAACTCAACAGCTGCTGAAACAACTCGACGCCATGCCGGCTGAGCTTCGTTGATGGCGTTCTTGAAGAAGTCGTCGAGCAGAAGATTCTCGAGTTCCGGGTTCTTATCGAATGCGTTCTTGATGTCTTGCAGGAAGACAGACCGAATGATGCAACCACCACGCCATAGCAGAGCGATTGGGCCGTTGTTGAGCTTCCAGCCGAACTCTTCGGCGGCTGCGTTCAACTGCACATAACCCTGTGCGTAGCTAACAAGCTTCGATGCGTAGAGAGCCTGACGAACGTCGTTGATGAACGCCTTCTTGTCGCCTTGGAACTTGATCTCCGGACCAGACAGGACAGCTTCTGCCCGAACGCGAGCATCCTTTTGAGCTGACAAACAGCGAGCGTAAACAGCCTCTGTTACCAGTGTGGTTGGAACACCAAGTTCCAAAGCATGCTGACACATCCAGCGGCCGGTTCCCTTTTGTCCTGCGGTGTCCAGAATCATGTCGACAAGGTCGTTATCTGTTTCCTTATCCGGAACCGTGAAAATGTCCCGAGTGATCTCAATGAGGTAACTATCGAGATCGCCTTCGTTCCATTCTTTGAACACTTCGTACAGCTCGGCATTCGACAGGCCAAGTGCGTGTTTCATGATATAGTAGGCTTCGCAGATGAGCTGCATGTCACCGTATTCGATGCCGTTATGCACCATCTTCACGTAGTGCCCGGCTCCGGCTTCACCGACCCAGTCACAGCACGGAATGTCGTTATTCTCTCCAACCTTCGCACTGATCTTTTGCAGGATGTCTTTCACAAACGGCCATGCTTCAGGATGGCCACCAGGCATGATGCTCGGCCCCTTCAGCGCACCTTCTTCACCACCGGATACGCCTGTGCCGATGAAGCGAAAGCCTTCTGCCATTAGTTCTTCGTGACGACGATTCGTATCAGGGAAGTCAGCGTTACCACCGTCAATGATGATGTCGCCCTGATCCATCAGTGGCTTCAGCTGATTAATGACCGCGTCAACCGGGCCGCCAGCCTGAACCATGATCATGACTCGTCGCGGTGAAGCCAATGAGCCGACGAATTCTTCAAGCGTTTCGTAACCATGAATTCGGCTGGCCGCATCGCCTTCGATGACACCTTCAGGTCGCTCACCAAGACCATCAACGAACTCAGTCATTTTTGACGTTGTGCGGTTGTAGACAGCAACGTTGAAACCTTTGTTGGCCATATTCATGACCAGGTTTTGACCCATAACGGCGAGGCCAATGAGGCCAATATCGTGGTTTGACATGTTGATAGTTTCGGATTTCAGTAGATCAGGTTTTGACCTGACGGAGTTGTCTTGTCAGGCGTGGCCTGACCTACGATTGCTTAATGAACTGTTGGATCCACTTAGCGTTCTTTTCACTAAGCGGAGGTTTTGGAATCGGATCAGTCAGGCGAATTCGCCTGTCGTAGCCCGATGAGTCGTAGACTTCGTGGAAGATCTTTTGCAGATCAATTACAAGGTCATCGTCACCAGGCATCAATGGGAGGGGAATCGTTGGAAGCCGCATGTGTAAGTATG
>JBGCDN010000187.1:0-4081 GCA_045105495.1 Planctomycetaceae bacterium | reverse complement strand
GCAAAGGGAACGCACAGGTCGGTAGTCGGAGAATGGCATCGCCGGCAAACGGTTTATAGCAACTACCTGCTTGCCGACTGGGAGGCATTCCGGAATGTTTCAGCCTCACTTGTTGGTCTCCGATTGTAGCCGGTTGGAAGGAAATCGAGAGAAGCTACGAAGCAGACCAGCGTATTGAGCTCGTCTGACTGACGGCTGGTAGAAAGTGACCAGCCGGGACTTTTCCACGAACCGTGAAGATCGCGGGGCCCCAGCCCGGCTGGTCGAGTTACCGTCTGAACCGATGATTTCGTCAACGCACAAACCTAGGTTGCCGATTTGCGGCATCGGCACGCCTCTTCCACAGATGATTGATCTGATCACGTCAATTATCCTGCGCGCAGTGGCGCAATCGGTTCAGACCGAACTTCGCTATGTGCTGCAAAGACAACACTGCGTAAGAAACGCCACAACCTTTACCTTTGAGCCCGCTGGAGTCAGTTTCGCACAGCTGATAACCTTTGATTCCGTTACTTTGAATAGGAAATGACCGTGGCCGAAACGGCACGAACATTGAACCCGGAAAATTGGGTGGATGACCATGGGGACTACCTGCATAGGTACGCATGGTCACGGCTTCGAGACGCCAATGCAGCAGAAGAAGCTGTTCAGGAAACGCTCCTGGCAGCGGTTCGATACGCCGATCAGTACTCAGGCAATGGATCTGAGCGTGGTTGGCTGCTGGGGATTTTGAAGCGGAAAATCGTCGATTACATCCGTCGACGGCAGCGCTACGAACGAGATGGAAGCTCGTACGACGACGACGCTGACCCAACCGCGATGCTTTTCGATGAAAACGGGCACTGGCGTTCAGGGGTTCTTCCAGATACGCCGGACAAGGCAGTCGCATCGCGAGAATTGTGGGATGTCGTTCGCGGCTGTCTGGACACGATCCCGAAGGGGCAGGCCGATGTGTTTGTTCTAAGCGTCATGGAAGAAATGGATTCTGAAGAAGTTTGTAAGCAACTGCAGATTACACCGTCCAACTTGTGGGTTCGGCTACACCGCGCTCGGTTAGGGCTGGCAAACTGCGTTGGCAGCAAATGGTTTGCAGACGGCGAGGCACCAAAGAAATGACCGACGATAAAAAAGCGTCCGTGCTGATTTCCAAATCTTTGCGCTACAAGCTCGATGGCGAAGAAAAGTCTGAGGTCGAGCAGAATTTGGAATCAAGCGTGGAAGCTCGAAAGTTTGCGAAGCTGTCTCGGTTGATTCAGGATTCCGTGAGAATCGGTGT
Source organism: Planctomycetaceae bacterium (assembly GCA_045105495.1). Taxonomy (GTDB): domain Bacteria; phylum Planctomycetota; class Planctomycetia; order Planctomycetales; family Planctomycetaceae; genus CAYNWT01. The sequence continues at coordinate 2,805 of JBGCDN010000187.1, read as the reverse complement.
TGAAGATAACCCCGACCTCGCGCCAGGCTTATCCGGTGACGCCAAAGACCGGTTGCGATCTTCTGTAAGCGAAGCCATCCGAAGCTCAGCGATTACTGGTATCTCGACGGCCAACAACGCGGAAGCTGGAACTCAGATCGAGCGAACGCTGATTGGTTCTGCCGAGCCATCTCTCGACTCGACATCAGATCATCGAGTCGTCAAGTCTCGGTTCAACATTGTCCGTAAACTTGGCGAAGGTGGACTGGGAACCGTTTGGTTAGCTCGTGATAACCGACTGAAGCGCAATGTGGCTATCAAAGAAATGCGGCTGTCCGCGTTGGAATCGCCGGCCGCGTGGAACCGGTTCCGTCGTGAAGCAGAAATCACCGGCCACCTGGAACATCCGGCGATTGTCCCGCTGTACTTATTCGGTGTGAACGAAGCGAGTCAACAACCGTTTTATGCCATGCGGTTTGTTGGCAAACGCATGCTATCCGACGCGATCGTCGAACTTCATGAGCGCAGCGACAGTTGCAAGGTGCAAAGTCATCTGAGGCTGCATCGTTTGTTGGGCAACTTTCTGCGAGTCTGCGAAGCCATTGCATTTGCTCACTCACGGGGCGTAATTCACCGCGACCTGAAGCCAGAGAACATTGCGATCGACAACTTCGGTCAAGTCATTGTCCTGGACTGGGGACTGGCCAAGGTTCTTGATACAGCGGAACTCGGCACACAGATGTTGCTGGAAGAACCCGGTTTCGACGAAGCGGCGCTTGCTCAAACAATGGCAGGTGAAGTGGTGGGGACTCCGCTTTACATGTCGCCGGAACAAGCGGCAGGCGATCTGGATTCGATCGACGAACGGACGGACATCTACGGTTTGGGGGCAATTCTCTTCTCGATTTTGACCGGTCACGCTCCGCACGAGAAGACTGCGGAGACGACAGAGAGCGATGCCAGAGTAGCTGCCGTTCTTCAAGCCATAGCTGAAGGGACCACACCACGACCAACGGACTACGCTCCATGCATTCCACGCACGCTTGAAAAAATCTGCATGCGAGCCATGGCGGGTAAGCGATTTATGCGGTTCGAATCTGCAATGGATCTGGCAAACGCCGTTGAAGCATGGATGGCCGGCCAAACAAATCGCGCGGCGGAATACGAGAACCTCCGGATGGAAGGTCGTGAACTGAAAAACGATTTCCAAGCATGTGTTGATGACTTGGAATCAAACGTCCGGTTTGCATCGCTGCTGCCACCAATTCAGGAATTGATTAGTCCCGAGACCAACGAAAACGAATCGGTCTGGCGAGAACGTCTCACAACGATTTTCACAGGTTTGCTTCGAGCCAAGCCGATGTTCAGCCGAATCGTCTTCAGCAAAGTCGAAGGCGATGAATTTACAGAACTCGTTCGAACCGAAAGACACACTCGCGACCGCGCGACGGTTCGAAAGGTTCCGCGCAGTCGGCTCAGAACCGGGAAGGTGAATTCGTTCATTGAACGAACACTAGAACAACAGCCAGAAGAGGTTTACTCCTCGTTGGTCTGCAACCCAATGTGCGAGAAGTCGCCGGCGAGCACTGAAACCCACCTTGTTGTGGGGCTGCCGATTTATGATGAGCAAACCGAAGAACCGTTCGGCGTGATCATGATCGACTGCGACATTGAAGCCATCTTCGAACGACAGCTTCGACGTCGATCCGTCGCGGCAGAAATGATTGTCGCTTGCGATACCTTCCACACGCTTACACACGCCGTGGATGGAAACACCGTTCCGGAATCGTTCGCCAAGCCAGTCAAGGATGTGCAGCCAGACTTCCTTGGTGCGATTGACGAGCTTCAGACGAGTTCTGAGTACCTGGACGACACCAATCAAACGACCTACGGCGCACGACTCTGGCTGCAAGAGAAGCGGCACGGAATCATGTACCTGTTGCGATTGGCTGACCAATAGGCGTCGGCGTTCCACGTTGGTTGCGATCAAGCGTGGTGTCAGGCCGGCAGAGACAAGCCCTTAGTCGCACATCACGATCTGCATTGGTCGCGATAGGCGAGCACTGATGAGATGGTCGAAACACAATACGGGACAACCAGAGTTAGAGCGCACTGGATCATGCAGCCGCTGTCGCATCCGCCGTGCAACATGCAGCGGTAGTGATTGATCGCGATCAGAATCGATCCCACGATTACAGCCAAAATCAACGCTCTTTTGACGACGCACCAGCGTAGAGCAACCGCCAACAAGCTAGCGGGGGGCTGTTCACGACCGGTTGGTCGATCGGGCCTTCGAGGTTGTTGGGTTTGCTTAACCATGGCTTTGGGTACGAGTCTGGTGACACCTGGAAGACAGGCGAATCCGACGTGAACTTACATCAAAACGTCGAAGATCGGCAAAAACAAACCGGTCTGGCGAATATCAGCTGAGAACGTCCTCTGGAGCTACCCGCCGACAGCCCGGCCTGAGGATCAGATGTGGCAACGCTGTCGATCATGCGGATTGTCGGGCCTTGTGATCGCTCCGCGTCCGAAAGCCTCCGGAGCTACCGTCAGGTAATGACCTACGCTTCAGGCGACGCTTTCTGTGGAACCGATCATGTCTGCTTCAATTGCTATCAAGGACCTTGTCGTTCGCTACGGCACCTTCACCGCGGTCGATCGTCTGTCATTGGAGATCCAACCCGGCGAACTATTTGGATTTCTTGGTCCAAACGGGGCAGGGAAGACATCGACGATCAAAGTTCTCACAGGCAATCAGCATCCAACTTCTGGGTCGGTCAAAGTCGCCGGGTTCAATATCCCCGAGCAGTTTGAATCGGCGAA
>JBGCDN010000186.1:0-5423 GCA_045105495.1 Planctomycetaceae bacterium | reverse complement strand
CTTGGACAAATAAACTCCCAAGAAACAGCAAGGCCGCACCGTGTCAAAGAGAAACTTCCGCCGATGGGCAACTAAGGCCGTTAACCGCTTGACCACCCGTAAGCGTCAGTCCGCCCGTCAAACGTGTCCAACGGAAGCACTGGAAGAGCGTGTCCTGCTGACTGACTACACGCCCACGTTTCCTGCCGAATTGCCAAGCAACCATCAGTTGTACCCACAGACGCTACGCTTTGCTGTTGAGCAGGCTAACGCGAATGCGGGCAAGGATCGAATCATACTGAGTACGGGGCTGCTCTACATCATCAGCTCGCCTCTCCCGATTACGGACGATGTGGACATCCTTCAAAATGGCGATGGTGTATTTCCAGCATCGACTACAGGCATTTCTGCGGGCAACCGCAATCATCGTGTGCTTAACATTGATGATGGAACGACTGGCAAGATTAACGTCGAAATCCGCGGAATCACGATCACAGGCGGTGGCGATGGAACCACGCCAGTCCGGGGTGCCGGTCTGCTTAATGCTGAGAACCTAACGTTAAGAAACGTCTCCATGACGGACAACGATGCGGCGACCGGTTTCGGAGGCGCGATCAACCACTTAGATGGTGACTTGCACATTGTGAATAGCACTTTCTCCAACAACTCGGGCGCGTGCGGAGGAGCATTCTGGATACAGGGGGCCAACACCGATGCAAAGATCATCAACAGTACGTTCTCAGAGAATTCAGCCTCGGACGACGGCGGAGCACTCGTTGTCCTCGCGTCGACCACAATTCGCAATTCGACGTTCACTGAAAACCGAGCGGACGATGACGGAGTGGACGGTGGGGTCGGTGGCGCCATTTTCACGAATTCTGATGTGACCACTCTTCACAACACTTTGGTGGCTGGCAACTTCAGAGGGACTGGCACAAATACTAATGACCTAGCTGGCTCATTTCGATCTGAATCTTCCTACAACCTAATTGGTGATGCCGGAACGCCTGGGGGCCTGACGCACGACCCGCGTGACGGTTCAGGAGATGGCAAATTCAACATCGTCGGCAACGCGGGTTCTGGCACGCTGACAACATCTTCGGTTTTGGACACGGCACTCCAGAACAACGGTGGCCTGACTCCGACGCATGCCTTGGCCGCAAACAGCCTCGCGATCGATGCTGGAAGCAACGCAGAGGCCGACGATGAGAACGGGAACCAACTTCAGACCGACCAGCGATTCTTTCCAGATGTCGTTTACCCTCGAATCGTCAATGGGAACCTCGACGACACGGCAACTGTGGACATCGGAGCATTCGAGCAGCAGTACCTGACGGTACCAGTCGGACGATTCGTCGTAGACACGGATACGGACGTTGTTGATGGCGACTATAGCGAGGGCAATCTGTCGCTCCGTGAAGCAATCAACAGTGCAAACCGTACAGACGACCCGGATACGATTACCTTCAATCCACTCATGGCGTACTCCACGATCACGCTCACGGAAGGTGATTTGAACATCACTGAGGATCTCACTCTCCGCGGCCTTGGAGCCCATCAGCTCACGATTAGTGGAAACAACAGCTCGCGAATCTTCGACATCTCCGGCGATGAGACTGATGTCACGCTTGAGCACATTCATCTGACCAATGGCATGGACGATACTGGTGATGGCGGCGGGGCCATTCGAACGCGAGGAAAGACACTCACGGTGAGGAATTCGTATTTCTCAGACAACGATACAACTGGGCAAGGGGGCGCGATTGATTCTGACAACAACGACGACAGGATCGTAATTTCGCGATCCACGTTCGCTGAGAACACCGCCAGCGGAACAGATCTCCCGGATGGTGGAGCCATCCAAACAGGCGGTGAACTCGACATCGACGATTCCACATTCTCGGGGAACCGAGCCAACGGTCGCGGGGGCGCGTTCCGCTTTGGTTCAGCCAGCGTTGTGACAATTGACAATGCAACAATTACGGGAAACCACGCCGACAACAACAACAGTGGCAGTGAGCCTGGTGGTGGCATCTCGTCAAATTCCGATGCGTTGACGATCAAGAACACAATTCTGGTGGGCAACTTCATCGGTCCCGGAACGGACTACTGGGATAACTCCAACGCAACGTTGTCGGGCGGCTCAACGAACAATCTCATAGGCGGCGGCTTGTCCACAGCTCAAAAGATTCTTGACACCAACCTCACGTGGAACGGCGGCTTCACACCGACCCATGCGCTTATCGAAGGTAGTGCTGCTATCGATGCGGGGGCGGACGCGTCATCCACCGATCAGCGTGGCCGAAGCCGAGCCGGAGAAGCAGACATCGGTGCGTATGAGTCTACCTTGGTGGCTGTCGGCGACTCCGCAACCACCACGGCAGGCACCACTGTCAATATCGGTGTCACGGAAAACGATGGTGGCTCTCCTCAAGTCGTGAGTGCTACCTCGACTTCCGGCAACGGCACATTGGAAGTGAAAGACGACGGAACAATCGACTATGTCCCGAATGAAGGGTTCACCGGTTCAGATCAGTTTGAGTACTCAGTTAGCCGCCGACAGGATGTGTGGAGTTCCTTCAACGCCACGGCCGAGGAGGGTAACGCAGTTGCCATTGATGGAGACTTTGCGGTCGTGGGCGCGCGTCGTGCTGACTTCTATGACACGAATGCAGGCGGAGCGATGGTCTATAGGCGGTCAACGTTTGGGTGGGTTCGAGTGCAGTACCTGGACGATCTTGTGGCACGTGAACTCGAGATACGAGATCGGTTCGGTTATTCGGTTGCTATCAGCGGTACAACGATCGCGGTCGGTGCTCGGCTTGATGATGATGCTGGTTTCAAGTCTGGTTCGGTTTATATCTTCGAGTTCGATGCGATCAGTAATAGCTTTGTTTTCACACAGAAGCTAACCGACGTAGGTGGCACCGAACGTGGTCAGTTCGGTCACGCGGTTGCCTTGGAGGGCGACACACTGGTCGTTGGTGCTCGGCGGGAAAGAAATGGTGTCGCAAACTCGGGTGCTGTCGTGGTCCTTGAACGCACGCCACAAGGATTCCAGCCAACCAAACGCATTAAGGTTACCGACGGAGCCAAGGGTGATCAGTTCGGTTTCGCTGTTTCCATTTCGGGTGACACGATTGCCGCGTCAGCATGGAAAGACAATACGGGATCACTCGTAGACAGTGGTTCGGTTTACCTGTTTGACCGAAATCAGGATGGAGCAAATCAGTGGGGGCAGGTCGCGAAAGTGCTGCCTTCTGACAACCAGCAGTTCGACCAATTTGGGTTCTCTCTCGATCTCGACGGGGACACGCTTGTCGTTGGCAAGGCGGTTCGAAGCCGTGAAGATCGGGCAGGTGGTGCCTACGTCTATGAACGCAATCAGAACGGCTCAAATAGCTGGGGCGAAGTGAAGGCGTTTCAAAGTGTGAACTCGAAGAAGCTCGACAACTTTGGGTGGTCAGTACGCCTAAAGGGCGACGACGCAATCATCGGGGCTCGGCTCGACAAGACCGGCGGCAACGGCGCTGGAGCGGCTTATGTCCATAGTCGAAATCAAGGTGGCGCAGACAATTGGGGAATGAGCCAGTCATTCTTCGGTCAACGCAAGGACAGCTTCGGGTTCGCGGTGGACTTGGATGAATCGACCATCCTGATTGGTGCGAACCTGCGCGACGGGACCGCGGTCGATAACGGTTCCGTCATCTTCGAAGACCGTCACAGGGCAACTGCCACAGTGACGGTACAAGTGAATGCAAACCAATTATCCGGTTCCGGCGTTGGCTTCGGTGGTTCGGAAATCACTGGCGAAGAACTGGCTCCAATTGTTGACGCTGCTCGCGACTACTGGCGGCGGCAACAGGGCCTGACGTCTGGTCAGCTTGCCGCTTTGGATTCGGCTCAGGTCAACGTGGCTTCGCTAAGCGGTGCCCTGCTTGGCTTCGAATCGGGTGGCAAGGTCACCATCGATTCCGACGCTGCCGGTCATGGTTGGTACGTCGATCAGACTCCACAGAATCTGCACGACGATCACATTGGCAATCGCATGGACCTGCTATCCAACGTCACCCACGAACTCGGTCACGTGATCGGGCTGGCTGATCGCTACGACGCCGGTTCAGCCGACGATGTGATGCACGGCTTCCTAAGTCTCGGTGAACGCCAGCTGAGTTCTGGTTCAGAAACCGGTTCTTTGGATCAGCTCTTCGCCAGTGTCAGCGACAAGTTCGATTCAATCTTCGAGTAGGAACTTCGGGCTTGCGGTTGCGGAAGGCCTCTAACCGAACGGGGCCTTCCAGCATCAGCCGCATGAAGCAGCGGCAGCCTGCGGGGTCATCAATTTCTTACTCGCGTTTCTTCTTCTGTGTCTGTCGTTTGGAAAAAAATTGGCAGAGCATGCCACCCTCCATCGGGAGGGTCGGAGCTCAGCGACGGGGAGGGTTCTTCGCCTTATTAGAGTCCGAGCCGCCAACTGCTTGCTAGGTCAGACGCTACACGCCTTCGCCATCACCATGCATGACGTTGCGACCAGCTCCGGCTTCGCGGCGATTGATCTCTGCCCACTTCTGCTGAAGCTGTTCCTGCTCATCCTTCCATCGAGCCAACAACAAGTAGTACACGGCTCCAATTGCCATTCCCACCCAAACCCTCGGGTCTGGTTCTGATCCACTAGAAGAAGGAAACAGGCCGGATAAGCTCCTGACGTGGTCCGAAAGGAATGGAAACCCAAGCCCCAACCCATGGTCCAGAGGAACAAGTCCTTCATTGAAAATTTTGGTGCCCGTGTTTCTTTGGTCTTCAGACTTCACTTTGCAACAAGACCTACGCAACGAGCCGCCGGAGAAATGATCTCCGGCGGCTCGTACGTTCATTCACTTTGTGCAGAATCCTTGGCTACTCAGACCGTTGTTCGCCTTTGATGGTTCCAAACGCAAAAGTCTCTGCGGTCATGTTTACTTCGATATCAATGTTTGATGGCACGTTCACGACGGCCGGTACAAAGCCGCGGCCTCAACACGAGCCTGGCAAAATTGCCACCTCAATCACTGAACCACTGACCTTGTCTTTCACAGTGAACTCTGGTGACTTACCGCAGGGAGCCCAACCGTGGTACTCCTCGCCCGCCTTGCCGTAGAACCAAACGGTGTCGGGACTGAACTGAACCTGACCAGCAACTCGAACATACTTGAACTCTGACTTAACAGGTCCGCCCCAGTTCAAGGACTCGGTTGTGTTCTCGGCGAGAACAATCGGCTGCATGCGGCCTTGCTTAATGAAGACGCGTTGCTTGCCGAGTCCGATGGTTCCGGAAACAACTTCGTAGGTTCCGGCTGGAACTTCGACTCCGCCTTTGGCTGAGGCGACGTTGAACGAGTTTCTACCGTCTTTCGATCGAACGATTGCAGAAAGCAAAACAGCCTTCGCGTCGAACGATGTGGTCA
>JBGCDN010000185.1:0-8164 GCA_045105495.1 Planctomycetaceae bacterium | reverse complement strand
CTGATGAACTGATACCCCAAGTCGTTAAGATAACTCTCCTGAATCGACGGCTGATCGGGGGTCTTTTCCTGAAGAGCCAAGTATCCGGTGGTCGCTGCTTCGAATTCACCGGCACGGAGAAACTCGATCGCGAGTTTCTCATCTTCGGCCAAGCGGCGTGCTACCTGCGATGTCCTTGTTGTCTTTTCCCACGGTTTTCGGAATGCGATTTCAGTCGACTTTGGCGATCCCTCCGGTGACACGCAAACAAGGTCATTATGGTTCGGTGAAGCGAACTGACTTTGACCAACTCGGAACAGCGACACTGGCGATTCGCCATCGGTTTCCATCACTAGTCCGCCGTCTGACTCGTAGATGCGGATGAGATTGCCATGATGATCGTATCGACCGACAACTTGTTGAATGTGTTTTTCAGCGACTTCCCGCTTGTCGTATTCAGGAAGTGAATGGTTGTGCCAGTGGTAGGTTCGAGCAACCGAGTTAATAATCTCTTCGATGAGCGGTGGATGATTGGAGTTGGTCAGCACTACGACACCGTAACCACGATCGCGATGGAAGTGCGCCTTGCTTGAGAAGCCTTCGTTCCAGCCGCCATGTCCGAAGTAAACTTCGTCGCCATTAATGCTGACACCCATGCCAAGCCCCATCCCGCTATCCGGGACGGCTAACATCTCTCGGGTCATTTTCGGCGAGAGTAGTCGGCCTTGCTGGCCACCATGCGACTTTTGAAGCTCGATAAAGAATCGAGCCAACGCCGGAGCGCTAGCATAAAGACCGGCTGGTGCCATTTCGGGATAGGTATGCCGTCGTCCGGTAACCATTTTTCCATTCGGTAGATAGCCAGTCGCGGCGTCTCGTTCCATGACCGTTGGAAGTGGATGCTGGAACGTGCTGTGGTTCATTCCGGTTCGAGAAAGAACAGTGTCGTACATGATGTCCGGGAATGTCTTGCCCGCAGTATCCATCATCATTTGCTGAAGAACGCAGTATCCGCCTCCGGAGTATCGAAAGCTTCCGCCTGGAACCTTGTCGACGCGAATTGGTGATGTGTTCGCGGCCCCCGACCCATTCAGTACTTGCGTGAGTGACGGGACGGACTCGCCAACTGCGTAGCCGGGGAAGCCATGGACGGTCAGACCGCCGGTGTGGCTGAGAAGATGTCGCAGCGTGACGTTTCTCTCACGTGTGAACTCATTTTTCGGCAGGGTCCACGATGTCAGGTATTCGTTCACATCCTGGTCGAGAGTGAAGAGCCCCTTTTCAACCATGTGCAGGGCGGCCGCGGCAGACACAGGCTTGCTGATGGAAGCACATTGGAACAACGTGTTGGGGGAGAGTGGTTCGGCTGTCTCCAAATTCTTGACGCCCCATGCTTTCGACCAGACGACCTGATAGTTTTCGACGACTGCAATCGAGACGCCCGGAACCCCGTAGTGATCCATCCGGTCTTCAATGTTCCAGCCGCTGTCCCCTCGAAATCTTGTGCCGGAAGACAGGTTCGTTTCGACGTGTTTAATTTGTGACTCGTGGTCTTCATGAGTAAGCGACCGACGGTGCCGGACAATACGTGTGACAGGAGTTTCTCGACGAAAGAGACTCGCGATCTTGTGTCGAGATTCAGGCTCTTTCAGCTTCCGCAGATAGTCGATCTCCACGTACTCAGAGTAATTGTGGTGCTGAAAGAGAATCAGCTTGCCTTCGCTGAGGCTGAAGATGTTGGAGTACTTCGTCCCAACGTTGCTGGCATCACTGAGCGACTGAACAAGACGAGCGACGTTGCGTTCTTGTGGAAGCGACTGCAGATTGAGATCAACAGCCTTCTTCCCAACACCACAGCTATGCAAGTGCCCGTTGCTGCGTTCGAAGACCAACTTTCCGTTAGCCCACCGAATCAAGACAGACTTGCCACTCTTGTCTGCAACAAGAGTCCGACCGTTATCAAGGTGCCGCTCGTTGTACTTCTTGTAGAACGCGATGACCTCTTCAACGTTCCTGCATGTGCGAAGCATCTCTTCGCTTAGGTTGCCGATTAAGTCCTGCTTGTTCGGATCGGCCTTCCAGCCGAATGGCCCACCGCCGGCAACCCAATCGAAGCAAAGCCCATGCTCGTTGACACCCCCCTGCGCCCAGTTGTTAGAGAAGCCAAGAAAGACCCACGCATAGCTTCCTTCTGTCGCCGGGTGAAAGCGAATTTCAGTGTTTGAGTCGCTCCAGTCTTCGTTGTTGCAAAAGTACGTTTTGCCGTTGTGACTGAAACAGAAAATCGTGCAAGCCGCGATTGGAGAGCAACCCAACAGAATAGCCAGTACCACGACCGCTTTCAGAACTCGCATGGACACGTCCTTCAATATTCAATCAGCGCGCAACGGGGGTGTTGTTGGTTGCTGCGTGGGAGAAATTCAGTGGATAGAGGATTACTGGGCGGCGAATGCGTTGGAGAATCGGCTAGCGACTGGGCTACTTCGACGGGCAGCTGTCACAGTCATTCGCATCGTCTTCGAGTCCTCTTTGGATTTGCTTCGCGGCTTCCTTCAGACCTGCTTTGGTTAGGTCTTCGATTCGCTTTTCCATGTCCGGACGCCTGTCAGCCGCACGCAGCTTCGACATTAGCTCGCTGAATCGTGCATCCTTTCGGAGGGAGTTGAGATCCTCGTCGCTCTCAAACTGTTCGAAGTCCACGAAGCCAAAGTCGATTGCGTCGTTCAGTCTGGCAAATGCCTTTTCTTTGTCTCCTTTAAGAGCCCATGCACAACCAATGTTGTAGGTTGCGATTCCCTTGTAGCTCTTGAACGTCGCGGCGTGCTTGTGTGCTTCGATGGCTTCGTCCAGCTGGCCTTCCATGTGGAGGTCATAGGCTTTGTTGAACGCCCTTCTTCCTGCAGACTCGGTACGTCGGTTCGTCAGTTCCGTTTCGATTTCTTGTTCGTCGATCACTTTGAACCGAACCGAACCAACTCCAGCAGTCGCTTGCAGTTTGCTGTTTGCGTCGTTGAGTTGGTAAGCCAAAGACTTTTGCTTCTTCTCAACGAACGGGCCATAGACTCGCCCAGTCCTCGAGCTTGCGGTGATATCGAAACTCAGTCCTTTGACGTAGCCGACTCGGACGGATCCGGATCCAGCCTTCAGCACAGAATCACCATTCGGTTGACGAACAAAGTTGACTGCAACTGTTCCAGACTTCGCCTGAGCTTCAACAGGCCCAGCTGCCTTCCAGATTGTCACACGGCCGCCACCAGAAGTGGCCTTCGTGGCAGCCATCGTCTCTTCCACCTCAATACTGCCGCCGCGACTCTCAATCTCAGCCGTACCCGAGAGGACTCCGGCCCGAACCGATCCTCCGTGCGAAGAAGCCACAAGTCTTCCGTTCACGTTTCCGATCTCGATACTGCCACCATGCGATTCGAGGTTCGCTGAAGCACAATTGCCAACAACGACATGGCCCCCATGAGAAACCAAGCTTGCTTCGCCAGTGACATTTCCCGCGTCAATCTTTCCGCCGTGCGAGACAATGGCCACCGACCCGTCGAGGTCATCCATCTTTACTGGTCCTGAACCTGACTGCAGGTCGATGCTAAACTTCTTTGGAACGCGAAGCTCGAACGTCGCGTTGCGATAGTGACTGTTGTTGCGAACCAGAAGCTGTTCCTTCAGTTCTTCAAGATTGTCAGAGTTGGCGATCTCTTCCTGTGTGAGTTGCCGCTTGGGGAATTTTGCAATGATTACGGCGTCTTTCCCCGGCTGCAGTTTGGTATCGCCAAGCTCTTCCGCTGTGAGCTCGTAGTTCATTTTAAGAGCCCGGTGCAGGACGGCCGCAGTTTCAGCGTCTTTCGCGGCAACGGTGTGAACCAGCGATAGTTCAACAGTTGGCTTGTCATGAGCCTTCACTTTGACCGAACCCAAGTTCGACCGCAGGAACAGTCGGCCGCCGTCCTGAACATCGATCGTGACATCGATCGAATTCTTAAACCGCGGCATCTTTTCGTTCTGCTGAACGGTCAGTGCGAGTAAGCCCATTGGGTCGATCGGGTCGGGCTGCCCGCTATTCACCACAGTCGGCTGACCACCGCCTCCTCCCGGGCCATCAAATGGTCCTCCCAGTCCTGACCACGCGAATGCCCCAATCGTGATCGCCACTGCAGAAATGCCTGACCCGAGCAAGGCTCGCTTACCTGTCAGACCAAATGCGGGAGCAGACTGAGGCTTTACCCACCAGTCGCGAGATGGTTCTGGCACCATCGTCGGAGCCTGCAAGTGAGCCAGCTCCTGCGCAAGTATTTCCGCAACCTTGTCGGCTGTTTCAAACCGATCTTCTTTGCGTTTGGCGTGCAGCTTCTCGATGAACGCAGCCAACCACTCAGGGATTTCCGGGTTCGCCTCACGAATGGGGCGTGGTACAGATTCGCAGACTCGTTTGATGACGCCAAACACCGTCTCAGCTCGGAAGGGCGAATGTCCTGTACATGCCGCGTACATGACACTGCCAAGACTAAACAAGTCTGTCCGCGGGTCGACGGACTCTCCTTCAGCTTGTTCAGGCGACATGTACTGTGGTGTTCCTGAGATACCACCGCTGCGTGTCATAGTGGTTTCGTCGAGAACGCGAGCCAGACCAAAGTCAGTCACCATCGCACAGTCAACGCCACTCTCCAGCAGCACATTTGCAGGTTTCACGTCGCGATGAACAACACCGCGTTTGTGAGCTGCCGCCAGGCCTTTCGCAATTTGCATTGCCACGCAAACCACCTCGCTGGCTGTGAGTGGCCCTGTCCTGTCAATCCGCTGCTGAAGCGATCCGTCTGGCAGGTACTGCATGACGATGTACGGAGTTCCCTGGTATTCACCCACGCTGTAGACCGGAATGACATTGACATCTTTGACAGACGCAATTGCTCGACCTTCTCTTTCGAACCGTTGTCGAGCGCTGCCGTTATTTGCGAAAACTGGTGCCAACAACTTAATGGCGACATAACGATTCAGCCGTGGATCAAGCGCCTTCACGACAAGGCCCGCACTGCCGCGACCAATCATGCCGCATACTTCATATCCGGCGAGACGACCGAGCATTGAGGGGTCGTCCGTTGGGCCAAGCAATTCGATCAAGCTGTTCAGATCGCGTTGGCTTCGTTCAGATTCGTTCTCGTCGTCTAAGTCTGACGTAGCCAGTTCGTTCTCGACGAGATGCGTTCGGATGTCGTTCCAAACTTCAGGCTGCCCAGCCAGTTTCTCCAGTACACCCTGGCATTGTTCACACGTTGCAATGTGAGCGACGATGCGAGCCTCTTCTGCTGGATCGGCCTGGTTATCGAGGAACCGACTGAACTGCGCGTTGTCGAAACACTGTTGCTGAATTTCCATAGCCTACTTTCTTTGTCTAACTGAGAAGTTAAGTCGTTGGACTACGAGTCCAGCTTGAGGTCTCTAAGAAGCTGCTCTTCAATCTGATCGCCATCGTCAAACCGGGCGACCTGTTTACGAATCCGGCTGACGATTCTGAATTTCGCGGCGTAAACACTGCCCACTGAAATGCCGAGCTCTTGCGCGACTTCGTCAGCCTGGCGGCCTTCAACGGTCGTCAGGAGAAACGATTGCCACGAGGTCTCTTTGAATTCCATCCGGATCTGTTCGACGGCCCGACCCATGAGTGTTCGTCGATATTCCATCCAGAAGATCGTCGTCTCTTCTTCCCGCGTTCCCGGTGTTTCGGCAAGCACCTTGCCGACTTGAGAGTCCCCACTCCCCACCGCACGCCTGGTTTGTTCAATGACTTTGTCGACAGCGATGTTTCGAGCTACGCGGAACAACCAGCCACGAAACTTGCCGCGAGACGTATCGGCGTCCCAGCTCTCAATCTTCTTGTCAACGGCTGCAAGAACGTCCTGAGTAACGTCCCACGCGTCCGCATCCTGAAGTCCGCGACGCCGGCAAAACTGGTAGATCGCTTGTTCGTAGATTTCCAAAAACTCAGCCCACGCATCGCCGCTCTTTTGGCTTAGCCGAACAAGTAGGCTTTGGCGAGTTTGTGGAAGATCAGGCATGTGAGCGTTCATCTCGTTCGAGTTCAGTGAAGCAAGTATTCGCTGCTTCTACCTTACTCTCCGAGACCCAACGGCATCCTTACGGCCAAATCTGGAAAAAGCGTTGGGCTCTTCAACCCGGACTCTCTTAGAAGGCTAGAACTCGGCTGGGCGAGTTCTAATCCAATGGTGTCATACGGAGTGAATACCAAACTCGGGGCCTTCGACGGGGCTGTTTGAAACCCCCAGTTCGTCGAGAGCATTGTACACAACTAAGTGCGAGCTTGAGGCAAGGTGAAACTGAAGAATAGCGCACAAGTGATGTTGCACAGCAGAATACTCAAACAGCGACTGAGCAAATCACTCGCACGGCGGAGCTTGCTGTGAAAGATGTCTCGCCAACTGGTTCGATCTTGGTTGTGTGTCAGCTGAAGCTGTGAGCTTCGGCTCGACAAAACGATCGACCTAGTCCAACCAGGCAAGAAGACAAACCCCGATCACAAACAAACATCGCCACCAACGCGAAGTCAAACCCTCAATCGTTAGCCCGCGTTTCTCATCAGGCCGCCAACGAAAAGGTCCAGAATACGTGGGATTACGCCATCGTCGCCATGCGTGGGTTCTCCGACGTAAGTCCGAAGAGTCGATTCCAGCACATCAACCCGATCGCCGTAAAACGCCCATCCACCTGTACCCACAATTCGCCCATTCTTAAAACGTATGAAAAGTGAGCCACTCTTTCCCCATCGCGTCCACGCATCAATTCCGCCCCAGCTGCCCGACGCACCAAAGAAGTAACCGGCAACGATCCCGTTTTCCGTAATCTTAAAATAGGACGTCAAGACATGTAGCGAAGTCAAAAGCACTCCGGCAGCCAAGAAACCAGCAAAAACCTGGGCAAGGAACGGCATCTCTAGCCAGCGGAAACCACAAAACAATCCAATGCCAATTGCGGGAGCGACAATAAGCCACAGAAAGACACCAACCGGGTGAGGGCGATAGTGAAGTGGTAAGCCTGGTCGATTCATGAGTGTTGTTTAGGCTGAGTGGGATAACGAATTGCGATCTACAACTATTTCAAGGGCATGTAGAGCAGCAGACGTGGTCTCAGTTTGCGAAGCCAGAACGCCGATTTACTCTTCGAATCAACTCCCCGTGAAGCGACAGAACGAATCGCCGCTACGCTGACTTGGCCATTGTCGTGGCTGGTCCAGCCATTCGGCCACGCGACTTCACTAGCTGAATCGTGTAGATGATGCCGGTTACAAACAGGCCTATGCTGATCAGTTGTGAGATCGTAAATGGTGTTCCGAATTGGCCGGGTTCATCATTTCGAACGAACTCAAGAGTGAACCGTGCTATCGGGTAAATAACCCAGCCAATCGCCAGGACGGCTCCGTGGTACGGTCGGTGTCGCCGCAGGTAGACGACAAGCATCGCGGCCAGCAGAAACGCATTGATGGAGCTATAGATTTGCGTTGGGTGCAGCGGCAAGCTGTGCGGCGCATCGGGCGTCAGGTATCCCGTATTGATTTGAGCGTCGTAGGGAACGCTGTTCTTTGGGAACTCAACAGCCCATGGAAGACTGCACATGCCGCCGTAACAGCAGCCGTAAAGAAAACAGCCGATGCGTCCGAATCCGAGCCCAAGAATGACAGACGGCAGCACAATGTCGCCCATCAGCAGGACGTTCAGATCCTTGCGGTAACAATATGTTAGAAATCCCAGTAGTCCACCGATGATGGCTCCATAGAAAACCAAGCCACCGTCAGGCAGGTTGATGATCGCGGCGAACCCATCACCCAGGCCTTTGCCGCGCAGCATGCCTTTTTGAATGACATAGAACATCCGGCCGCCAACGATGCCTGGAACAATAAGCCACATGCTCATGTCCATGATGGCGTCTGATGTCAGACCCAGCTTCTTCGCGTTCCAAATCGCGAGAGCCGTTCCGGATGCGATGCCCAGAAACATCATCAGCCCATAGCCGAAAATCGGAATTCCATCCGTGCGCAGGCCTGCCGGTAGGAACATGTAGACCAGAATCGGAACACCAACGAATGTTGCGAGCGAAGCGAAGAGGTCTTGCTTCGACGAATCCGCCTCCGGGTCACGTGTCTTCCAACTGAAGTACATGCTGACCGCGCCGA
>JBGCDN010000184.1:0-3168 GCA_045105495.1 Planctomycetaceae bacterium | reverse complement strand
AAGTTGCGAAAGCAGATGGAAGAACGCGTCGACAAGAAGTCCGAAATCGTCCGACTACACGTCCAGACGATGGTCAATGAAGCCAAAGGGCTTGGTTTCTAGGTCAGCTTGAATGTCAGAGAGTTCAAAGGCCTCGGTACTCTCCGAGGCCTTCTTTATGCGCTGCCTGCTTCATAGCACGGCCTTTCGGCATCTGAAAACTGCGGCATGAAGGACATTCGCAACGCCTGCCAGGCTATAATCGCAGGCCTTCCAAAGATGGAATGATCTGGAACGACCCATTCGATTCACGCTACAACTCGGTTCTGCAAGACCAGTCCGAAACGCTATGGCTCAAAGCATCACAACAATTCTCACTCTGCTGACAATCGCTAGTCACGCGATTCTTGGGTGTTGTGTGCACCACGCACATGCGTGTGAAGCAACTTGTGAACAAGAGCCCGGCCCCGCAAGGAAGACAGCTTCCTGTGATCACCACTGTCATGATCACGAAGGCGAAAATGATCGTCGAGACGACGATCAGCACAATGATCACGGTGATTGCGATGACCAATGCGATTTATCGGTCATCATTACCGACGCGGTTCGAGTAAGCGAAGAAAGCCAGTCTCCTGCCTGCCAGGTCGCAAACCTGCCAACCAATCAACGGCAACAGGTAAGCTTGCTCTCTACCCAGCCTGACTGCCGAAGCAATGCAGCCATCCGCGCCCAACGTGCGCGCGCTGTTGGGCAAGTGTGGCGGATCTAGTTCCGGCTGGACAGTTGCGTTCACCCATGAGTGAGCGTTGAACGCCCTTTCTCTCATCGGTGTTAAACTGGGAACGCTGATTCCTTGTCATCGGTCTTTCGATTCTCTGTGGGAACCGAAATTATGAAGCTTCAAATTCCAGCCGGTCTCATCAAGTGGACTGCGATCACTGCAATCGCTGCGGGTGTAGTTACGGCAACGGTGACACGAAAGTCATGGTTGCCTGTTGCAACGACGTGGGCCGATAACGCAGTCAGTTCCTTCCGGCCCGACACTGATGATCACGATGACGACGGTCATGATGACCACGACCACGATGATCACGAACATGAGCACGAGGGACACGCCGAAGAGTCGTCGATCGAACTCTCCGCGCAGGCGTTGCGGAACATTGGTCTGCCGCCGGACCTCATTCAGCCGGTGAAACTACAGAGCTTTCGCCGCTCGTTGACAATCCCAGCGCGTGTGGTTGAACGGCCCGGACGCAGTCGGGTTGGTGTCGCTACGCCGATGACTGGTGTCGTCACCCATGTGCATGCTGTCGATGGTGAAGCTGTCGAAGCTGGCACACTGCTGTTCAAAATCAGGCTGACACATGAAGACCTGGTGACTGCTCAAACCGAATTCGTTCGCACCATGGGAGAGCTTCAGGTCGAAGCACAGGAAATCGCCAGACTGAAGCGAGTAACTCGCAGCGGCGCCGTTCCGGGGAAGCTGTTGCTTGAACGCGAATATGCACGTAACAAGCTCACCGCAATCTTGAACGCTCAAAGAGAATCGCTGAAGCTTCATGGCTTGTCTGAAGAGCAAGTCGCCAAGATCGAAAAAGATGGACAGCTTCTTCGTGAACTCCAAATCTTCGCGCCAGCCGTTGACCGTAATTCCATTTCATCAATAAAGACGGCATCCAGATCACCAGACAGCAAGTTCTCTACCGTCAGCGTCAGTTCATCGGCAACACCGATGATTGTCCAGGACTTGCAGGTTCACAAAGGCCAATCGGTACACGCTGGTGATACACTCTGCATGCTGGCCGATTACAGCGAGTTGTTCATTGAGGGGCTGGCGTTTGCTCAGGATATTCAAGAACTTCGCAACGCGTCGGAGAACGATTGGTCCATCGATGCCGTGCTTCAGCAATCGGACACAAGTGATAACTTCATCACGAACCTCAAGTTTGCTTACCTTGCAAACAAGGTGGATACGGAATCGAGATCACTACATTTCTACGTGCGGTTGCCGAACGACATCACGAAGCGGAGAAATGAAGGCGCAAGTCGCTACATCGAGTGGAAGCATCTTCCCGGTCAACGACTGCAACTTAAAATTCCGGTTGAAGAATGGGCCGAACAGATCGTTCTCCCTGTCACAGCCATCGCTCGTGAAGCGGCGGAATCGTTCGTGTTTCGACAGAATGGAGATCACTTCGATCGCGTTGCTATCCACGTAAAGTACCGCGATCAGTTCTCTGTCGTCGTCGAAAACGACGGCTCACTCTTTCCCGGCGATGTCGTCGCTCTTCGCGGTGCTCACCAAATGATGATGGCTTTAAAGAACCAATCCGGCGGCGCCATCGACCCCCACGCCGGACACTCGCACTAGCAACTTCCAGTTGCATCGGGGGGCGGCAACGATGTTGGGATGGTGGTTTGCGGGGAGGTAATCGCCGCGAGCGCGTTGTTGGAGAGAGTTTGATCCATTCTTGAGCACTTCATTGCATCTTCGATTCGATGCTGATCTGGTCTGAGTTACCTGCAATTTACTTTCGTTGATTTCACTACCGTATGCTGAACAACATTATCCAATTCGCGCTTCGTCAGCGGCTGCTTGTGATTGCAGTTGCCATGTTGCTTGTCGGTTACGGCAGTTGGCAGGCGATGCAGGCGAAGATTGATGTCTTCCCGGATTTGAACCGCCCCCGCGTCGTCATCATGACCGAAGCGCATGGTCTCGCGCCGGAAGAAGTGGAAACGCTGATTACGTTTCCAATTGAAACGGCGATGAATGGAGCCAACGGCGTTCAGGCTGTGCGGAGTTCATCTGGTGTTGGTATTTCGGCGGTGTATGTCGAGTTCGATTGGGGAACCGACATTTTCAACGACCGACAGATCGTCAACGAACGACTTCAGTTGGTAGAAGAAAGCTTGCCGGAAGGAGTCAAACCAACGCTGGCTCCGATGTCGTCCATTATGGGTCAGATACTCATGCTGGGCATGTGGGCAGACAAAACCGACGCCAACTCGGCAGACGAACAACTCGACCCGATGTCGGTTCGAACGCTCGGTGATTGGGTTGTGAGGCAGCGTCTGCTGACCGTGCCCGGAGTCTCACAAGTCTTCACTATGGGCGGGCAGCGCAAGCAGTTTCAGGTTCTCGTCGATCCAGACGCAATGCTGCGATACGGAGTGACCCTGCACGAA
>JBGCDN010000183.1:0-4008 GCA_045105495.1 Planctomycetaceae bacterium | reverse complement strand
TTGTCGTTTTGTTTCCGCGTCCTTGCGAGCAGCATCGGCGGCCACTTTCGCTTCGAGCGCTTCGGTTGTCTTCTTCTCTGCCACACCCTTTGCGACGATTGCACTTTGACGTTGAACGTCGGCTTCGTCGCGTTCTTTACTCGCGATCGCTTCGGCCTGCTTTGCCTTGTCGGCTTCAGCACGAATCCAGAAGAAGGCTCCAAGCACGACGCAAGTCACAGCAAGAACCAAAGCTGCGGCGACACGTCGAACGAACTTCAATCTCAGTTCCTTCGCGGCCCGCTCCTTCTGGGCCGCGTGGATCTGATTCAGCAGTTGATCTTCGACCTCGCTGCCAACTTCCGGCAACGATGCCGCGAGGTCGTAGTCTCCTTTTTGAAACGCGTTTGACGCATACGCGATTCTCGCCTCAACGACTCCAGCATTCGCCTTCTCGTTCCCGCTCCAAAGCTCAACCGCTTCCTGAAACCCGAACAACGCGCGAGCGTAGTCCTGGTAGTCGGTCGATTCTGCTGCGGCAGCGAGATCCTCAGACGCTCGTGTCGAAAGTGCCACGCTTTCGGCATGCGATTGATATTCGCGAACGCAATCCTGAAACTCTTGAACCGATTCGAACCGATCAGCCGGCTTCGTACTCATCGCCTTCAACGCGATGTTCACAATCTCGCCAGTTCGGGTGGTCGGAACAATCTTGTTTCTGGCGACCGACACCAGGCAATCCTGCGCATCCTTTCCGGTATGAGGAGGCCGACCGGTAATGATCTCGTAGAGGATTGCTCCCAGCAGGTAGACATCCGCCGTCGGACCAATGTCTTCAGGCTCAGCGAGAATCATCTCCGGTGCCATGTAGACTGGCGTTCCACCCAAGCCGGCTTCCGGCTTGACGCCATGCGACTCGTTGAACACCTCCGTCGTGAGCGCGAGGCCCCAGTCCATGACGAGAACTTCGCCGAAGCTTCCGAGCATGATGTTTTCGGGCTTAAGATCGCGATGGATCACTCCGCGCGAATGAGCAAACGCAACCGCATCGGCCGTTCGCATGAGAATCTCTATGTTCTCTGATTCGCTCTTCTCGGCAATCACATCCATCCACGGCGTACCCTGCACCCGCTTCATGGAATAAAAAAGCTCGCCCTTATCATCAGTTCCAAGTTCGTAAATCGGAACAATATTTGGGTGATCAAGATCCCCGGTCACGACAGCTTCAGCGAGAAACTTCTGCTGCGTGTCTCCATCGTCCAGATCTTTGCGCAGCATCTTGACGGCGACTTCTCGGTCGATCGACGTCTGCTTGGCACGGAAGACCTTGCCCATTCCGCCTTCACCCAGCAGGTCAAGCAATCGGTACTCGGCCGCTCGGTCGCCGATGTCAGGAGCATCGGAAAACGTTCGCGGACGCACCACAAGCGATTCGCGCGAGAAGCTCTGAGACTTTCTGAGCTCGGTTTCGTCGTTGGGGTTCTCTAATGAACCAAACCCTTCGCCGGGGAAGTCCTCTGCCATCGAACTCAACGACCGCATGCCGAAGCCGGGTTCGATTTTCATGGAGGTCGTCGGACTGACGCCTCGCTCGATTCGCGAAATCGTCTGGTAGAGCGAGGCATGGAGCGGCGGTTCGGTCTCGTCTGCTTGCGGTTCTGGTTTTCTACCAATTGGTTGAGGAGAAGCTTCTACTTCTTCGACTTCGCTTTCTTCAGCCGTTGTTTGCGTCTCGACTGTCGAACCGTCTGACTTCTCAACAGACAGCGGCGAGAGTTCCTCAATCATCTCTTCAACGCCAAGGTCGGGCGTCGGCAACTTCGTCGGTTCAACTTTCTTCGAGACTGGTGATGCGTCGCGAGCGTTCATGACAGCCTGGACTGAAGCGACATCGGTCGAATCGAACAAGTCTGACAACGCATCAAGGTTCGCCGCCCAATTCTTAGGGATCGCCATGCTACGCGCTATGTCGCGGTCCTGTGAGGTTTCGACAGAACCACCGCAGATCGGGCACGAATCGTCCTGAGCTTCATCGTCGGAGAAGCTGGATTGGCATGTGGGGCACGTAATCATGATTGGCACCTGTATTCGTCGCGCAAGCTATCGCGAGGTCACGGTTTCCTTTGTTTCAGATTGCTGTTCTGACTGGACGCTCGTATCAAACGGCCCAGCTGGCAGGACGCTTTCCAGTCGAGCTCGATCGGCTGCAATCTCTTCTTCGTCCGTCTGCGGCGTACCACGCAACAACCGTCTTGCCAGCAACCAAGCGCCTGCGGTTCCTGCCGCGGCCGTAGCCCACCAGAGTTCGTTCGATGATTGAACGGGTTCGTCAGTCTTCTCTGGGGCGCCGCTCAGGTTGCTGTCCGGAACAGAATCGTGACTAACAACATCGCAATTGCCCGGTTCTTCAGCGTCTACTCGATCAGTGGCGTTCATCAATGCTCGCAGCTCTGACCATCGTTGCCAGAACCGTTCCAACTGATCCCGTCCAAGCGTCTCAAGTTCACCAAGACTGTTCATCACCTGAAACTGGCGTTGGCCTGGTAGCTCATTGACCGCGTCGACTGAACCAATAGCAGTGGCTGGTCGGTTTGCCGCAGCCTGTTCCGTACTATCCGCCGCGCGACCTTCGCGGACATTCAAATCCATGACCAACCGCTCACGCTGGTCGCCGGCTTCCTGAATCGAAACGGAGTAGCGACCGTCGGGCAGTCTTTCAAACAGCTTGGGCAGGTTGTCGAGAACACTCTCGTCGAGTTCGATCTCTTCGAATGTTTCGCCGGTTTCGGAAATAACTCGAAGGAGCACGCGAGTTTCGGCAGCCTCAACAGTTTCGACCTGAACTGCGAACTCCTGCACTTCCTGGTTGTTGGCCACAATGCTGGTAAGTTCCTGAACTTCTTCGATGGCGACGAGTTCGACCACCTGATCGGGTGGTGGAGCAGCAGCGGTGGACACGACGGTGGTGACGATACCCTCGCCCGGCAACTGGGCGGCGGTCGTTCCAGTGGTACTTTCAACCCCGTTCAGGGCAGCGTTGTACGACACAGTGACTGTGATGATGAGTTCTGAAACTGAATTCGTCGTCGCATCGGCCAGATACTGATGCTCGTAGTTGAAACTGCCGGGATTATTGAGAACGAAAGTGTCGATCGTCCCGTCGGCCCAATCGACTGTTAGGGTGAAGCTCTCCTCACCGGTCACGCCAAATGTCCCCGAGACCTCCCCAATACCGGCTGACGTAATGATCGGGCTGGACAAGTCAGTCAGTACAGGCGTTTCATTGCGAGCGATTCCGGTTGGTGTGTCGAACGAACCACTATCGGTAAACGAGATGCCGGACATGGCGACAGGAGTGATAGAACCAGATCCTGTCGTCAACACCACACCATCAACGTTGATCGAAGTTGCAGATGTCAGACCAATGTCGCCTCCACCATTAGCAGCGACGTCCGCACCAAGATCCATGCTATTGGCTGACAGTGTGATGTTTCCCGATGAGGAATTCGTCACAGACTGATTCAGCCGCAAGGCTTCGCTCTGCGTGAGCTGTATGGAACCCGAATCTGTTGTAATGCCAGAGATACCGCCAACTGAGCCAATAGTTAGGTTGCCGCCAGTGTTGCTGATGTTGATGTCACCAGAACCGCTTGCAGCCAACGACGAAACAGCCGTCGTTAGACCCGCCGCATCACCAATTGAACCAGACACATCCAACGACAGCCGATCCGCAGTAATTGACGTTCCGCCTTGCCCACGAACAGAACCATCAGCGATCGTCAGGAACAGCCCGTCTCCCGCATTCACTGAACCGATCTCGATATCGCCAGTTTGGTTGGTGATGGTTGCCGAATCGGTCACGTTAACGTTCGACAGTGTGATGGCGTCGACTTCATTGACGAACAGGTTCGCTGCAGCGGCTTCAAGGCTATCCACATTTGTGGCAAGCGAAGCTGCGTCGCTACCAATCGAATCCAAAGCACTTAGTGTCAAACTGCTTGCGGTAATCGAAGTCGTCGAATCGCCATC
>JBGCDN010000182.1:0-17888 GCA_045105495.1 Planctomycetaceae bacterium | reverse complement strand
CAAAGGTCGCGCCGGCCTGTCCCCCAACATGCAGATCTTCACCTACGAGGCCAAGGCTGGAACATTCCAAAAGTGCCAGCAATAACGAATTCCCCCGCAGCAGCGTCCAGCTTAGCGCGCAAAAAAAACGGAGGCGATCATTCGCCTCCGTTTTATGGTTCTCTCAACGGCAAGTGCAATTAAGCAGACTTGTCGTCTTCAGCTGGTGGAGCTGGTGCATCTTCGACACCGCCAGCTGCTGGTGGAGCAGGAGCGTCTTCGATTGTTGGTGCATCAGTCGTAGCTGGAGCAGGAGCGTCAGTTGCAGGAGCAACGATTGTTGAAGTCATTGGAGCAGACTCAACAATGCCAGTTCCGCAACCGCCAGCAGTTCCGCAACCGCCGCTTACAATGGTTCCGCCCATGACTTGACCACTCATGATCATGCCACCGCAACCAGTTGTCATTGGAGCAGATGTGTAGGTCATGCCACAGCTGTTGCAACCGCTTGAGACCATTGGCTGTGAGTAGCTAACAGGTGCGGCTGTTACGCCACAGCTGTTGCAACCGCTTGAAACCATTGGCTGCGAGTAGCTAACAGGTGCAGCAGTTACGCCACAGCTATTGCAACCAGTTGAAACAACTGGAGCCGAGTAGACAGGTGCAGAAGCGATACCGCATGAGTTGCAGCCAGTTGAGTAAACTGGTGCAGGAGCAGCACAGCCAGTTGAGCAAACATTGCCACAACCGTTACCGCGCTGGCGGAACTGACGCTGACGAACTGGTCGGGCGTGGCCACAACCGGTGTTACAAGCTGGCTGGCTGTAGCAACCGCCGCCAGCACGACCACGGAAGCGGCGACCCGCTTCAGCATCTGTTGCTGACATCGCTACGAGAGCGAGACCAGCAATTACAACAAAAGTCTGTCGCATTAGAATTCTCCAAGGATGGGTGAGAGGGCTTCAGAAACACGACCCCGAGTGGACGACGTGCCGGCCCCAAACCAAATGACTTTAACAATCACAACGAGTTTACGGGTTACCCCGCGTATCTAAACCGTGAGAGGAGGATAAAGTGGGCAATTCCGGAAGTCAAACAGATGCCAAATCACGGCTCTCAGACGTCGGAACAGCGGTTTTCGGGCATCAAACAAACCAAAACAGCCATGCAACTTGAGCAGCAACAGGCCAGAAGCCGCGGTTTTGCCCAATCACCCATGAGTGCCCGGCCAAGTCACCGTAAACCCAACTTGTCATCAACTAGGCAAGCTGTGCGCGATCGTTTCTGCATGGTCAAGCGCTTCGATTGATGCGGTCGATGCTCCCATCGTGCCCCGAACTACGGGAATACGCGGACCGACCCAAATCCGAATCACGATCCACATATGCGCATGTTACCCGTACTTGTGCTCCTGTACGCCCTGCCACTTGGAGCGACAGAAGAGCGAATGACACCACTTGTCCGAGCAGTGCAGCTTGCACGCTCCTCTGTGGTGAACATTCACAGCGAAAAGAGCCGTCGCACCTCCGAGGACGTTTTCTCAGGGACCAAAGACCGCAAGGTCAGTGGTATGGGAACCGGTATCGTTGTGGACGAACGCGGCTACATCGTGACCAACCACCATGTGGTGCACGAAGTAGACGCGTTGGAAGTGTCACTCAACGACGGCAGCCGCTACACGGCCCGCGTGGTCACATACGACAAACCTCGCGATCTTGCGATCATCAAGATCTCTCCTCGACGCAAGCTTAAGGTGATGCCACTCGGCACGTCTTCTGACCTCATGCTGGCCGAGACGGTTTTTGCTGTCGGAAACGCCTACGGATACGAACACACGGTCACATCCGGAATTGTGAGTGCTCTAGGACGTGACGTCGAAGTCAACGAAACACAGTCCTACTACAACCTGATTCAGACCGACGCCAGTATCAATCCGGGAAACAGTGGCGGACCGCTGCTGAATGTGAATGGCGAGGTCATTGGCATCAATGTGGCTATTCGAGCCAACGCTCAGCGTATTGGTTTCGCGATTCCGATCGACGACGCTCGCAAAGTAATCGCCCGCATGATGAGCGCGGAACGATTGTTTGGAATCACTGCTGGCCTGGTAACCCGCGACTTCAAGAAAGCAGCCGTTCGAAAAGTCATCGTCGACCGAGTCACATCGGGATCAGCTACCTCTGGCATTACAACCGGCGATGAGATCACGCGAGTAGACGGCATAGCCGTTGAAGACAGTGTCGACGTTTCACGAGCGCTATTCGACCACCGGCCCGGTGATGTCGTCAAAGTCGAATTGAAGCGAAACGGCCAACTCATCGAAGCTCAGGTTCAACTCACCAAAGCAGCCACGGCACAGCAGGTCGCTCGCAAGACAAAGCCTCGAACAAGGACCGTATCCCGTCCGGTCGAAACGCCAGCAGCATCTCGCGGATGGCGAATCCTCGGCCTGCGTTTGGCTCCACTCTCAAGTGCAGAGATCGCATCGCTGGCACCGGAATACCGCGGTGGCATGCGAGTCAGTGCGGTACGACAGGGCGGCCCCGCAGCAATCAAGGGCATTCAGAAGGGCGACTTCCTTGTCGGACTACACATTTGGGAAACATTGAACGACAAGGATATGGCCTACATCCTTGAAGACGTCCGTATTAGCCAGCACAATCCCATGACGTTCTACGTCGTTCGGCAAGGGAAGACACGATTTGGCCGGCTTACCTTGCAAACCGCCCGAAGATAATTGGCGGAAGGCAACCAACCACGACCGGCGTTCCACTTACTGAGAGGCTGGTCACGATGACGTCACCTGAACGACGCGAACTATCATTCACGACCCTGGATGAAGCTGTTGCCGACGCGGAGCGGCTTGCCAAGGGCGAAGTTCGCACCACTGGCAATCACACGTTCGGACAGATCATCGAACACCTTGCCAGAACGCACGACATGGCGTCGGGGAAATTGCAGGCACCTCGCATGCCGCTTATCTTGCGGCTGTTGATGCCGGTGTTGAAGAAACAAATCCTCAACAGTCCGGTCAAACCGGGCGTTAAACTACCAGCCAAAGGCGAGGCGTTCTTTTGGCCTGAAGGTGAAGTTGACGTTCAGGAAGCTCTCGATCATCTTCGTGAATCAGTCCAGCACTACAACACCCGCGGCCCGCTACCGGTTCATCCTGTGTTCGGAAAAGCAACTCGCGAACAAATCGACCGCCTGAACTGCGGACACTGTGCCATGCACTTAAGCTTTGTGCATCCTGTCGATTAGCTGCATGAGTATCACAGCGGCTCAGACGACGTCACCAGCACAGGTTCAAACCTCCCGAGCCAGCCCCGGGAGTTCTCTCAACCCCTCGCTAGCCGTTGGTAGCCAGTGGCGGAAACTCAACGCTGTTTACGTAGTCGGCGAGGGTGTCCAGCAAACCGCTCAGGTTCGACTTCACAAAGTAGCCCGCGACGTTCTTGTCGTACGCCGCTGCCTTGTCGCGGGGGTGACCCGACGTGGTCAGCACAAAAACTATCGTGCGATTCAAACGTGGATCATCTCGAACGGTTTCCAGAAATTGATGTCCGTTCATCCCCGGCATGTTGATATCGAGGAGAACAACCAACCGGCCCAATTGCTTCTCTGAATAGGATTTCAGAGCATGCAGAGCGGTGGTCCCCTCAGGGTGAGTATCGACCTCGAAGTCGAGTTGCCGTTCTTTGAGACCTCTCTTCACGGCCTCAACGTCAACCTGATCATCTTCGACGACCATAACTATTGGCTTAACCATTATGTTCTCCTGACTCGCTAAGCAGAGGCCATGTGAAGTCGAATCGAGCGCCTTCGCCCAGTTTCGACTTCAGGGAAATTTTCCCACCCAACTGCTCAATCTGCTTTCTAACGATCGCTAAGCCCATGCCACTGCCGGGAACCGATTGGTTACCAACTCGCTGGTACATCTGAAACACCCTCTCGTGGTTACTGTCGTCAATTCCCGGCCCGTTGTCGAGCACACTTAGCTGGTAAGTGGTTTCATCAACCTGTTCCCACTCGACCCAGACCTTTCCAGCCTCTCCCTTGTCGTTGTGTTTCACAGCATTGGCAATCAGATTTCGTAGGACCTGCTCCAGAGGAACGCGAACCGTACGGAACGAAGGAAGATCGTCAGGCCATTCAACACAGACGTTATTCTGGTTGTCAGCCAACTCAACGGCGACTTCCACAAGCTCTTTCATTTGGACCAGTTCGATATCGTACGCCAGTCGCCCAGCTCGTGAGTATTCAAGCAGGTCACTCAGCAGTTCTTCCATCTTGACCACACGGTCTGACAGAAGCCTAAGATGAGTCTGGCTCTCCTCAGACAACTCCTCACTGGAATCTTCCTGAACCCAAGTCGCTAGCTGGCGAATCCCCCGAAGCGGCGACTTCAAATCATGAGACGCCACATAAGCAAACTGATCGAGCTCTTCATTGCTGGCCGTCAACGCGTCGGCTTTCGTTTCGATTTCTCGACGCAGCTCCTCTGATTCCTCCAATAGCTGGCGAGTATCGAGGTTCTGCTGACTAAATACCGACGCAGCCCGACTCATGTGCCCGATCTCATCCTGGCGATCCGTCTCAGGAATCTCCGCCAGACTCTCTCCCGAAGAAAGCCGCTCAAAAGTTTCAGCCAGTCGAGTAATTGGCGGCACTGTCAGGAAGACAACCCGAGCCGCAATAATCAGCGATAGAACCAATGCCCCCAACGTCATGAACGTAGTAAATCGAGAAACCGACTCACCAGTCGCAAGAATCTCAGCTGACGTGTTCTTGTGTCGCTCGTCCGCGATCCTCCGCAATGTCTTGGCATAGTACGCCACCTCTGATAGCTCACCCGCCATGACGACGTTTCGAAAGAACAGATAGCTCCGAGTCGCCTGAACAACTCGCAAGCCCGTCCGTTCAAAAGCTTCAATTTCAGTTACGAGTCTTGGCCCCTTATCGCCCAAAGCGTCCAGCGAGCCCAAAATCCTCGTCGCCTCTTCAATTTGCTGCCACGCCATGCTGGCCGTCCCAGTGTCGGGATCGTCAAAATATCGAAGGAGGTCCTTCTCCGCATTCGAAAATGCCTCCTGACCTCTCGCCAATTCATAACGAACAGCGGCATCAGATTCGAATTCTGTGCGTAGTGATTGAAGCGTCTCGTATACCGTCGCGGCCAAGGGCGGCAACGTAACGGTCACCAGCTCCTCACGCAGGGTGCGTTCGTCTGTGATCAGATCGAACTTCTTCTTTGCCTCTTCGTGATGTTCCGTGATCTGTCCCATAAGATCAGCCATATCAGGATCGAGCCTGCGCTCAAGAAGCTGCTGGATTCGATCCTTTACTCGACCAGAAATGTCTTTGATTTCTGTCTTGTATGAACCTTGTCCAGACGGCACGTAGCGGTCAATCCGTAGCCGCAACTCCTGCACGTCACGCTCGAGCAACAGGATGTCTGACTCAACCCGGCTAATCTCTTCAAGCTCCGTCGTCCCTGTGCGAAGCCTGGACTGGCCAACGAAACTCGTCACCGCTGTCGCAGCCAACAGGCAGGCAAGAATGGCAAAGCCAGCGTAGATTTTTGTTTTCAAAGAGAGGTGCTTCATCAGCATCAGTTCGCTGAGAGAAATTCATTCCACGCCGCCAGCGTGTACTCGTACGTGTTCATCACTGTGTTCCAAACAGCAATATTGTTGAACCGTCTTTCGTAGGAGCCGCCATCACGCAGGCGCCCTTTCTCTACGACGATCTTCCCATCGGTTCCAGGCAGATCAGTTCTCGCAGCTCTGCCTTCGTACCAATAGTCCCATTCATCTGCCGTCATGTGCTGTCGGGAGCGTTGAGGGTTGGAAATGTAATACCCTTGCCGAGCTATGAAGGCACCCGGCCAACCAGACAGCCACCAGTTCATGTATTCATACGCCGCATCCTTGGCTGCACCGGTCGTCTGAGACGAGAGACACATCACGCCATGCCATGCGCGGTAGCCTTCTTTTGGAGAAGCGTAAACACAATCGATCCCCTGGCTTCTCAATGAAAAAACGCCGGGCGAAAACATGCTCTCAATCACAACTTCGCCTCGCTTCATCAATTGAACCGATCGAGGCACGCTGGTCCAGACACCTCGGAAATGTCCCTGCTTTCGCATTTCAATCAAGACTTTGAACAGAGCATCAATCTCTGAGCGTTTCATATCTCCGATGTCTTCGAACTCGACAAGGCCTTTTGCCTGAGCTGCCAGAGCCAAATCGAACAACCCAATAGTTGGTTCGTTCACGATGGCTACTTTGCCCGCCCACTTTTCATCTAACAACCAACCCCAGCTTTCTGTCTGATAGGGGACACCTCGACCCACCTTGCTGGTGTCGTATCCAAACGAATCAACGTTGTGCACGTACGGCATGAAACTTACGAGCCCGGTCTCTTCATTGCCGAGCGACTTGTCCGGCTGAACGTAGAGAAGCTTCGATGGAGCATCGCCAGCGCCAATCTTTGCCTCGGCCGTCAAGCGACCTGTTTTTGCGAGATCGTTGACTTCACCCCAATGCTTCAGTCGTTTCGTCTCAATGCCCTGAATTGCATTGGCCTGCCACAGCACCCGCATACTGTTAGACCACTGCTCGTACAAATCAAAAGACTCGGGCTTGGTAGATGCCTGGTAGAGAACCTCCGCGCTCCCACCAGGCTGAAACTCTACCTCGATCCCAAGATCCTTTTGAGCCTGCTCGCGAAGCTGCTCCTGCAATGTGACGTGCGTTCCAAGCACCCGCACCGTTTGTTTGGTCCGGACAAACCCAGCAGGCGCCACGCCTCCGCAGAACAAGGTAGTCGCACCAGCCTTCAGAGCGTCACGGCGATTAAGTCTCACAACAGAGTCCCTTCTCGCCGCTCGTGGCGAGTGCTGATTGGGCTACCGTGCCGAGCCCTTGGGTTCGCTTCGAATCAGTTCGTGCTAGCAGTCGTTATTGACGAGTGAACCTAAAAGACGACATGACGTTGCATATATCAACGGCTGCCAAAGCAATGGTAATCGTTATGACTCGCTTTGGAAACGGAACCATTTAGGCAGAGCAGGCTACTTCGTCGAGAGCGATGGCAACAACTTCTTCGACCTGATCTGCCGAAAAGCATCCAAGCGACTCAAACGCAATCGCTGGCAACGGCTCCGGCCGATTTCGACTCACTGCATGGTGTTCTGACTCGAACATATGAATCGCACGTTCCACGCCTTCAAACGAACATGCGATTAGCAACATCCAGGACTGATCGCTGACCTGGCGAATAAGATCAGTGGCGCGTTGAGTAAACTGCCAGAACGCCATCATCTCATGACTTTGCTCTTCTGTCAGCGGCAACTCTGCATTCACCTGCACCACGGCAATCCAATTGTCATGTCCATTACGCGATAGCCGCTCACAGTATCGTTGGATAACGCGAGGCCAATTATCGATTGGCAACGTAAATCGAAATGTAGCTCCTTCTCCGGGAACACTATCAACCGTCAAGGCCCCATAGTTCAGGTCAACAAGCTCTCGGGCAATGTTCAATCCAAGCCCAAACCCCTTTGTACTCGACTGCGTAGCTGTCCCGAGTTGACGAAACCGATCAAACATATGAATACAGTCTTCATGGGCGATTCCCGGTCCATTGTCTGAAACACTGATTTCCACTTCATTTGATTCAGGTGTTGGACGAACACCAACGTGTACCGAGCCATTTTCTGTCTTTGCAAACTTGATCGCATTTGCGATCAGGTTAATCAGCACTCGCCCTGCTTTCTCGGGATCGCAGAAGACAATAGGGCAGTCCAATCCGGAATCATAAGTCAGCTCAACATGGCTTAGCCTTGCCTTCAAACTGACCGAAGGCATCACAGACTCCACAATTTGCGAGACTGTTCCGGGAACACGATGCATACCCATGATTCCGGCCTGCAACTTGCTGGAGTCCAGCATGTCGTCCACCATCCGGCTAAGATCGTCGACCCGATCGGTTACGACATTCATGAACTCAGTCTGGTCCGGGTTCACTTCGCCCAGCAGTCCATCACCAACCAGCGACGCATATTCCCGAATGACAGTCAGCGGTGTTCGAAACTCGTGCGAAACATTATCTGCGAACCGGTGTGCGGTATCGACAAGCTGTCTTAGCTGAGCATTCTTTTGCGCGAGTTGTAGTTGCCGGCTCTTCAGTGCGTTGATGAGCATGACATTCTCAGCAACAAGCTTGTGCCGTTCGATGGCCATTTGGATCGAACGATCAAGAACTTCGTGGGTCACCCAGTCCTTGACAATGAAATCCTGCGCACCCGCCTGAACGGCTTCTGCTGCAAGTTCCATCGAATTGATCAGCGTGAGGACCACCAACGGCAAGTCCGGAGCGTCGTTCCGCAGCGCGTAGACACTTTCCAAACGGCGGGCGTCTGGCAGAGTGAGGTCAGTCATGACAACGTCGAAGGTACCAGACTGCAGTTCGTCACGCCCCTGATCAACGGTGACCGCACGTGTCAGCTTGTAGTTGTACGGCGACTCCTTAAAGCACCGTTCGACGACCATCGCGAACACATCATCGTCTTCAACAAGAAGCACACGCGTTGACTGTGGTATGCGGGAAGTTGGAATCATGGTTTTCTGCTTGCTTTAAAACTTGGCATCACCCACCAGCTCAATTGAGTCACTTCGCCCAATGAGCACGATTGCAGTACGGCAGAAATCTACTGTTGCAGTCTTGATTGAAGTCGTGCGGCGTTCTGTGAAGGGGCCGTCCCAACCCAAGTATTTATCGAAGCAAACATCGTAAAAATACCAGGAATCCACACGGGCAGCAGCAATTGAACAGTCCACTGAGTTCGCTCTCACCGGTCTGACCAGTGGTAGCGCATGCGCTGCTCTCGCAAGAAACGCGAATGTCATGCGCGCACCAAGGTGCAATGTGCGCACGACATCGATTTCCTAAGCACTTGCTACCAGTTCGCCGAAATTCGATGTTTTCCCTTACACCCAAAGCTGCCTGCGCGTCACCACCGCCAAAGCAGCTATTGTCAGAATTCACCCCGTGGCAACTAGCCACGTCTACAACAGTGGAGCACGCATCGACCGAGAACCTGACCCATCTTTTGAGTCCACCCGTGACACCAATCCCGTCACAGACAGGCCAACAATCCTGCCCACCAGCGAGCCACCAAATGCCGACAACACGAAAACGAATCGGGAAATCCACAAACAGTGGTTGTCGTGTATCAGAACGCACGCATCGGATTCTCTGCATTGACGACGACGACGATCTCACACGAATCATCAAGGCGCGGCTGCAGCGGTTCCCTGTTGAAGTCGTTCGAGCTTCTAACGGGAAAGAAGGTCTACAGCTCACGCGAAGCCAACGCCCGTCAATCATCATTACTGACCTTCAGATGCAACGCGGGGACGGCGAATATCTGCTGCGACGACTCAAGTCACGACCAAGCACTGCGTCCATTCCAGTGCTGGTCATTTCTGGCATCACCGATCCGCAACGTAGAGCCCAAGCGCAACTCATGGGAGCCAGCGCGGTTCTTAGTAAGCCGATTCGCTTTGAGATTCTTGTCGAAGAAATCTCGCGGCACCTGGAACTCAACCCTTCAATGCCTGAGCCAACTCCGACACATATCCGATTGGACAACAAGCCGCTCCGAATCGATGGAGGCCACGCAACTCCAAGACGCAAGCTCAACGGAAGGAGCGAGCCATGGTAGGTCCGACACAACGGCAAACCGTGGCTACAGGTAGCCACGTGCGGACTCGCAGCACTTGTGTTCCAGTAGACGCCCCTGATGCGACAGTGCTGGTAGTGGATGACGATTTGAATATTCGAATAGGAACACAACTTCGTCTGCAGTCAGCAGGGTACAACACTATCGAAGCCGACAATGGCGTTGATGCTTTGTCTATGGCGATCCAACAACAGCCTCAAGCAATACTGCTGGATATCCACATGCCTCACATGAATGGAATCGAGACACTCAAGGCCCTGCGGCAACACAACAACACAAAGCAAACACCGGTCATCATGCTGTCAGCCAGCCGCATCGAACGCCTCGAAGCGCTCGACAACGGAGCTCGGTTCTTTTTGACCAAGCCATATCAGCCCGACAACATGCTGAATACAATCCACAAAGCGTTGACTGAAGAACGCTAGCGAACACTACCCGCTCTAAACCTGCCAACTCAACACGCACAAGAGAGGTGCTAAGTAAACAAGGTACTATCAATTCCATTCGATAAGGAACAGCCTGTAATCGGACTGCGGCATCACAAAGATCTGCGAATCAACATACCGACGATAAGTCCGGCAGCACTGCTCCTACATGCGTAGCTTTTGAAACAAACACATGGCGAAGCGATGTGCGAAACACATTCCGCTTCAAATGGATACCTGGAGCCAATTCTGATGAAGCAATTGATAGCCTTTTCTTTACTTTGCCTAGCTGCAGCACCACTTCACGCAGCCAATGCGCTAGCCGGGCCTGTACAACCTTGCTGGTTCTCTGTGACAAGTGTGCCAACTGCGGCGGCCGGACCTCTTCGATCACTCACTGGATCGATCGAAAACACCTACGGTCCAAGACGTGCGTTGGTAAGCCAACACAGAAACTCGACAACCGAGTCTCTGACGTCATAAGGCCTCGTGCCCAGACCTCCTGAGGCGCGGACAGTCACCAATGTCAGCTGGCAAAAGCCTGCCAAGTTGAATCCAGAACCTGCGCGCAGAGCCATTTTCCGTGACTCTCGTCTGCCTGGAAGACCACGGTTCTAATCGTCGGCGCTGCGTTGTTGTCAGTTGGCTCAGCCTCTTGCCCAAAACGGCAGCGTTTCTCAGAGCTTCGAGAGCTCGATCTAGCATTTGCCAGGTCGAGCTCTTCTCATTTCTGACGGCTGGTGAGAAGGAAGAACCCTGTGACACTGCAGTCTGACGACACTACGCCGCCGACGTACCCGAACTCTGGGCCATTTCCAAAGCCAGCCGAATCACCCGCGCAATCGCTTCTACGAACTCCCCGGAGACAGATCGGCCAGCCGGCAAGCACAGCACATTGGCCGCCACACGATCCGTAACCGGCAGCCGCGCACAAGGTGACTTGCTAGAACCGTAAGGCGCACTGCGATGGCAACCAGGGTGGAAGTAGCGCCTGGCGAGAATGTTTTCTGCGTGCAGTGTTTCCAACAACCGATCCCGAGACAGCCCAGTACGCTGCTCATCAACATGGGCAACAATGTACTGATAGTTGTGTGCTTCGTGTGGCGAGAACCCACGCAATTCGATTCCGTGAACCCCGGACAGTGCACGTGCATAGGCGGAGTAAGTCTTTCGGTTCGCTGCGACGACCGAGTCAATCTCTTCCAATGAAGTGATGCCGAACGCGGCCGCCATTTCGCTCATTTTGGCATTGGTTCCAACCATCCCTACTTGGTCGGTTCCTACAAATCCAAAGTTACGCAGGCATCGCAACCGCTCGGCAGTCTTGTCGCAATTCGTCACCACCGCACCGCCTTCACCCGCTGCGACGAACTTCGTGGCGTGAAAGCTAAAGACCTCGACGTCGCCAAACTGGCCTATTTGCACGCCTTCGTGCGAACAACCAAACGCGTGAGACGAATCGAACATCAATCGCAGATCATTTTGTATCGCGATTTCACTTAGCGATCGCACATCACACGGCTGCCCCCACAAATGAACCCCAACAATCGCTGAAGTCTTCTCTGTGATTAGCTGCGAGACATGTGCTGGATCAATGCAGCACGTGTCTGGATCGATGTCGGCAAACACCGGCGTAATCCCACGCCACGCAAGCGCATGCGGCGTCGCGATGAAAGTCATCGCTGGGACAATGACCTCACCGGTAAGATCCAACGCAGTGGTGGCGATTTCCAAAGCAGCAGTACCACTGGCAGTGGCGATGCAGTGCTTCACTCCAACATAGTCCGCCACGTTCTGCTCGAATTCACGGACATAGACCCCATTATTAGTGAGCCAAACACGATCAAGAATGTCGTGAAATCGTTCGAACAGTTTCGTTCGGCTTGGAATATTCGGGCGACCGACATGCAGCGGTTCAGAGAAAACAGGTGGCCCGCCGTGAATCGCCAGCTCTGATACGTGCGTCTTCATCGCCACACCAACTTCCGGCGAATGCACATCTTCCAGCGAATCCACATCAGAAGCGATATCAACCTGTGGCTTGTGCCTGGCGGTCAACATGATCGCCCGGGTTCCGTGCCCTCGATGAAGACTCGACCTGTCTCGCCCGCCGTCGCGACGCCTGCCACGATGTGATGGTTCGAACCTATGCCGCATCGCACACTCGCCGCCACATCATGCGATAGCTGTCTTCTAACTGTTGAACGAATCCTTTCGCATCACAAATCGTACGTTGCATTCGAGGACGCAGTTCAGCTCGAATCGATTCCAGCCTGTCGGTATCGGCCGAGAGATCGATCACCATCTTCACATACTCATCATCATCCGCCGCAACCAACTCAGCGAAGCCCAGCCGCCCCAACGCCGAAACCGTCGCGCGGCCGCACGGGGTTTTTCCGTTGAGAGTTGGAACCGGCACGCCTTGATACAACGCTTCAAGAGCTGTCGTTCCGCTGCTCCACGGGACGGCCTCCAGTAAAATATCCATCTCTTCGTAAGCAGTCAGATATTCGTTCCTGTCGTCCCAGGCGAGATCAATCCTGTCCGGCGACAAACCGAAATCATTGAACCGACGGAGTTGATGAGCCTGCAGCTCTTCTGACTTCTTGAATGCGTTGTGGAACAGCAGCAGCCTGCTATCGGGAACAGCATCCAGAATTTGAACCCAGAGACGCAGCGTCTCATCCGTCAATTTGTTCGGACGATGCATCGACCCGAACGTTGTGTACCCGCGTTCCAGCTTAGGCGGGGGCTTGACGTCAGGCGGAGAAATCGGCGCGTTCCAACAACAGCCGCCCCCTTCAAGTCGAAGCACCTCTTCGGTGTAGAACTGATCTTCAGATGACGGATCCCGCAACGCGTCCGTCACAAAGTAGTCCATCGTTTGCAGACCGGATGTATTGAGATACCCCAACATCGAAACCTGAATCGGCGCTGCCCGCCTTGCGAACACAGACAGCCGGTTGTCTGCAGTGTGACCAGCCAGATCGACCAAAATGTCAATCTCATCGTCCAACATCTGCGAAAGCACATCCGCGTCCGAACGCCCGAATGTTGATCGCCAGTGAGGCGACTTCGTCTTCAAGCGGTCTGTGGTCTTGTCAGGCTTCTTGACGTTCGCGTAGCAGAAGACGTCAAACGCATCTCGGGAATGGTTCTCAAGAATCGGTTCGAAGAAGCTCACCAATGGGTGCCAGCGCAAATCTGGCGACACATACCCGATACGTAGTTTGCGAGCTGGCTGAAGGTCGTTGGCGAACACCGTCGTTTCCTGTTCTGGCTGGAAGTCAGCCATCGCAACGTGTTCGCTAAAGCAGTCTTCACGACTGACGTCTGCAAAGTTCAGCCCAAACAAATAGTTTGATGGTGCCGAGTGATGATTTGGGTTCAGATCAACAGCCCGCCGATAGCAATCCATCGCGCTGACCGTTTGAGCCAACTGGGTGTAGTAGAACCCAAGACTATTCCACGCATTGGCATTCTCCGGCTCTGCTTCAACAGCTTTCGCAAAGGCCGCTTCCGCGTCGGAATAGCGTCCAAGGTCCTGCAGCGTATTGCCCATATTGACCAGAATCTTTGACGAATCTGGCTGCCGGCGCAAAGCCGTTTCGAACACAGACAAAGCTTCTTCATCGCGTGTCTGGCAATGCAAAATGGCACCCAGGTTGTTCAGAGCGACTGGATGCGTTGAATCTATTTCCAGAGCTTTGTTTGTGCACTCTTCCGCTTCATTCAGCCGATGAGTTTCTCGGTACAGACGACCAAGATTGACCCATGCATCAACATGCTTTTCATCCAGCGCAATCGCCCGGCGGAAACATCGTACAGCTTCTTCGATCGATCCAAGTTCATGCAGCGCGTTGCCCAGCACGTTCCAGGCGAGCTTATGGTCGGGATCCAATTCCAGACACTGCCGACAACAGATTTCAGCTTCACTGGCTCGATTGGAAGCCATCAGCGCGGTTGCAAGATTCAGATGATAGCCCGGAACATCATCGCGCAGCGAAATCGCACGAGCGATCTGCTTAATGCCGTCTTCGTGTTTGCCACGCTGATACGACACAACGCCTGACAGATTCCACGCGTCAGCGAAGTTCGGTTCAAAGTGCAGGACCTTCCGATACACCTGGTCGGCCGCATCAAGGTCCCCCTTGAGATGCTGAGCGACTGCGAACTCCATTAACTTCTGCGTCTGCATGGTCGATACATTTTCGTATTGCGGTCGCCGGCCAGCGAACCTTGCCATGAAGCCTGCCTAACACTCCGAAACGGTCATCGAAGCGACATCCAGTCACTTGCGGTGAATCCCGAATTCTCTCATGGGAGTATCAGGCATGATGAATTACTCACAGGAAGAACTGCGCGCATTCGGCTTCAAACGGCTTGGCAACAACGTTCGCATTCACCGAACGGCATTCATTGCCGGTCATCAACACATCAGTCTTGGCGACAACTCGCGCATCGATTGCTTCTCGTTGATCTCTGCGGCAGAGCAGGGCGTCGATATCGGGTCGCACGTCCACATTGCGGCCGGGTGCTATCTGTTTGGCGGCGGCGGCAGAATTGTGATGGAAGACTTCAGCGGCCTCTCATCCCGCGTCGCCCTCTACACAGCCACCGACGACTATTCCGGCGGCGCGATGACAAACCCAACGGTTCCTGATGAGTTCCGAAACGTCAAAACAGGCGACGTGATACTCCGCAAGCACGCTATCGTCGGAGCAGGCTGTGTGATTCTTCCCGGCGTCGAACTCAAAACCGGCGCCGCCATCGGCGCGCTGACTTGTGTTCGGAAAGATGTGAAAGAGTTCTCTATTCAGGTTGGAAATCTGCACCGACCTGAAACCGTAGGAAAGCGCGGACGCGACCTGCTTGAACTAGAAGAACGCTGCCGCAACCAATCCAAGGAGATTGACGCGGCAGCGTGAACCAACAAGGGCGGTATATCTAAAGTGCAGGCACACTCCAAACCGCGAGGCTACGATCTTTCATCACAGCAGCGATCTTCGATCCATCAGCACTGACCGCAACAAACACCCCTTCCAGGCGTCCCTGTAAAGGCTGTATCCCCTTCAGAATTCGACCAGTGGATGCCCCGTCCATGTCCACATTCGAGATCAATATCTCCGGCACATCGGCGTACGGAGTCACATGAACAACGACGTTTTGATCGCCAAGGAAATCTAAGACCTCCGGGGTTCTTGAAAACATCTGTCGGCGGTGCACTTTCGTCGCATCGTTCGCACCGATTGGCGCGACTTCAAATCCAGATTCGTTGGTGTTGTTCGTCACGACAAATGAACCGTCTGGAGAGATAACCCACTGCTTCCTCTTTCGCTTCTTCGATATCTCTGAGTGCCTCAACGCTGGAGCCTCAGCACTGATTGGCCAGACCAGCATCCTTGCCTCGTTGTTACGAAGCAGTGTCGCCGTGTTAATCACGAACGAGTCAGACGGACCATGCCACTGCACTTTCGGAACACTGCCCCCGTTCTTTCGTTCATACATTTGCATGTAGTAGTCGTAGCTGTGACGAGCAGGCGTACCTGATCCATCGGCTGCCACAACAGTCAGGCCTTTGCTGTCGACAAACGCGATTTTCGATTGGTCCTTCGAATAGTGGGCTTTCCAGAGGTTTCCTCGACCATCAAGCCCAAGGACGATTGTGCGTTTCTCTTCACCACTGGCAAGGTCATAGACCTTCGCCACAGGAACCGGCGGCTTGTACCTCTTAGAATTCTTCACAGACGTCCAAACGAAGATCTCGTTTCGAGCAGTCGACATACCAATGTCGTGCACCTTCTTGTCAATCTCCTTCTGCCACGTTGGCCTCCCCGTCGAAGTATCGAGGACAGTCAGTGTCATCGGGTTTCGCCGATCGCCATAAACACTCGCTAGTAGCTTGCCGTCGTCTGAGATTTGCAAGAATCGGTGTTTGTTCTGACCTTCGATTGACATCGGAATGAGAACCGACGGCTCCACGGTAGGCACTGGCTCAGCGGTTAGCTTTCCCAAATAGTTGTATTGCTTCCGCTGCGGAAAAGGTCCAGCCTTCGCAACGCCGCTCGCACTCACAAAGATGATCAGCGACAGACAAACTGCGGTGTTCCGCTTCCATGACAAGGTGGTGTGTGGCCCCATTTTCTGACATCCTTCAAGAAGATTCGATTGATCCGTCAACACGCACTCGCATTACCGGCAGCCTCTACGAACTTTATCCGGAACCGAGTTACCACCCCGACACACTGCTGAGAGAATGCTGACAAACAACTGAGCTCGCCCAAAACCTGACCTTCTCAAAAGAACAAACCGAAAATGAAATATCTCTTTGCCACGTTGTTTGTGTTTCAGACATTCCCCACAAGCCTCTATGCACAAGAGGCCGCGTTACCACGCAGTACACCGGAAGCGGAGGGCATCTCCAGCACCGCAATACATGACTTCATCGAAGCCGCTGACAAAGAAGTCAATTCGATGCATAGCTTCCTGATGCTGCGAAATGGCCAAGTCGTTGCAGAAGCGTACTGGGAACCAGAATCCGCCGACAAACCGCACGTACTTTGGTCGTTGAGCAAAAGCTTCACGTCCACCGCTGTCGGTCTTGCCATCGCCGACGGGAAGTTCAGTCTTGATGATCGTGTCGTGAAGTTCTTCCCGGATGATGTACCAGAGAACCCGTCGGCCAATCTGAAACGGATGCGTGTTCGAGATCTTCTGACGATGAACACTGGCCATCAGATCGAGATGAAGTGGCGAGACGAACCGAACTGGGCCAAGGCATTTCTCGCTCATCCGGTACCGCATAAACCGGGTACTCATTTTCGCTACAACACGCCAGCGACCTACATGCTGTCGGCAATCGTGCAAAAGACAACGGGCCAAACGGTTCTCGATTATCTCACGCCGCGCCTGTTCACACCTCTGGGTATTGCAAAGCCAAAATGGGAACAGAGCCCTCAGGGGATTTCGATTGGAGGCTATGGGCTGTATCTCAAAACGAAGGACATTGCCAAATTCGGACAGCTGTATTTGCAGCAGGGAAAATGGCAAGGCAAACAGCTGATTCCAGCCGACTGGGTCCGACAGGCGACTTCGAAACAGGTTTCCAATGGCAGCGATCCGAATGGGGACTGGGACCAAGGCTACGGATTTCAGTTTTGGAGATGCCGCCACAACGCGTATCGAGGCGACGGCAAAGATGGTCAGTTTTGCATCGTGATGCCGGAACATAATGTCGTCATCGCCATGACCGCCAAGTCCAGCAACATGGGCAAACAAATGAGCCTCGCCTGGGATAAGCTGCTGCCTGCGTTCCAATCCAAACCATTGCCAAAGAACAAGGCTGACCAAGCCCGGCTTCAGTCATTGATGAACGGACTCAAAGCATCGCGTTAGCGAGGTGCTTTGGCATGCCGAATCGAGAGCGAAGCGATGTGCCGTCTGCCGGAGCTTCGCTTGGTCGCGGCCTATAGATGCCACAAAGGGATTGGTAGCCGAGCCGCAGTTACTCGCTTGAACCGCCTGATGCATATGGGTTCGCCGAGCTGGCATCGATCGGCTCGACAGTCGGTTCTTCCGTCAAGAGTGGCTGGTCAGGTCGCATTCTGAGCCAGAGAATCACGGCCAACACATTCAGCCCAGCGCCGATGTAAAAGAACGGGGTTGTCGAACCGAAGCCTTCCTTGAGGTAAGGGAACGCAAGCGACGTCGCAAAAGAACCGACGTTCCCAGCCATG
>JBGCDN010000181.1:0-9924 GCA_045105495.1 Planctomycetaceae bacterium | reverse complement strand
TCGGCAAGAAAGAACGTACAAAACGAGTTCGCGATGCACTTGAGAAAGTTGGACTCTCACATCGCCTTAAGCACAGACCTGCAGAGCTCAGCGACGACGAACTCACCCAGCTTATCGGAAAAGAACTCCGATTCGAATTTGAACAACGCAGCCCGACTCTTGCTCCAGCGCGTGCCAGCGTTCTGACTCAGTTGTCGTGGGGTGGGCTACTCAAAAGCAACTCAGAGAAGCAGGAGTTCGCCGCAGCACTCGACCTGCTCCTGAACAACCTCGAGCTCTTCGGACTCAACGAATCACAGCGCGCGATCTTTGAACGATTCCGGCCGACAGAAACTGCAGAACCAAGCGACCCGGCGGAGCTGAAACTCACCACGCGCACATTCGTCGTCCGTGGGGTGTTTCACACTGAGGACAGCAATACCGCATGGGACCTATTCCGTCAGCATGCGCCAGGTGGAGACAGCGAAATCTGCGCCGACGTTGAAACGGTCACTCAACTGTACCGTTCGCAAACGATGGAGGACGGATTCCAAACACTGATCGTTGAAGTGGAATCCACGAAGTACCTGGAATCGGTCGAAGAACGCCTTGAGAACATCGACCAGCCGACGATGTCCGCTTCCAGAATCCTCAAACGTATCAACCGCGGTATCGACGAGAGCATGGACGTGGTCTACGCCATTGCCGCGGGCATTCTTCTCCTGACCGCGATTGGCGTATCGAACACGCTATTCGTTTCCGTTCTGCAACGTACACCCGAATTCGGAATCATGAAGGCACTCGGCGGCAGTGACCGAGACGTCCTCTGGCTCATGTTGCTGGAAGGCATGATCTGCGGGCTTATCGGTGCACTCATCGCCGTACTAGTGAGTCTCGCGGTCGCGGCAATTGGAAAAAGCCTGCTGCTGGACTACGTCAGCGGTCGACTTGGCAGCGACGTCTTGAGCGTCTTAATTTCGTTCTCCCCAACGCTGATCGCATGTGCGACGCTCGGGTCAATTCTTGTATGCGGGCTGGCCAGCATTCTACCTGCATGGCGAGCAGCTCGACTGGACCCCGTCGAAGCCATGCGGCGGTGAACTAGTTGCCGCCGAGCAAATACACACCTCCACCTGTAGCGGAAGTCGTCAAGACTTTCGGCCTTGGGCCCGCCAGGATATCGCTCTTCCAAAATATCGGCGGCTGCAAACAGGACTCCCCCCTCCCCGCGAGATTCGTTGTTGTTGTTGTTCCAGTTGTCGTAGTTGTTCGCCCGAAAACCATGTTGCGAGGAGAGGGTTAGGGTGAGCGGATTCAAAACAGCTCAACGCCCACCGTCTACCGCAACATACTCTTCCAGCAGCCTAGTCTACTCACGCCACAAACATCTCAGATCAACCTGCCGAAAAAACCACTACTCACTCCGCATCCGGTTCAGCGCAGATGCAAATCGCCCGGCTGACTTATCGTCGTATGAGAAGTAAAGCGATGGCTCGATGAGTTCCAATTCAATCAGGGCCGGACTTCCGTCGTTGAGTATCACGATATCGACACGAGCGTAGAGTAACGTTTCGCCGAGAGCCTCTATCGCGGTCTCCGCCGTCTTCCGAATTGCTTCATCCGGAATCGTC
The DNA here is from genome assembly GCA_045105495.1 of Planctomycetaceae bacterium. Classification (GTDB taxonomy): domain Bacteria; phylum Planctomycetota; class Planctomycetia; order Planctomycetales; family Planctomycetaceae; genus CAYNWT01. Next base: position 8,314 of record JBGCDN010000181.1, on the reverse strand, counting down.
GATTTGATTTGGCCCCCGTGTTCCTCCTGCACACGGAAGTCACCATCCTTTGGCTGCTTCAAAATCGCATGGCTGTACTCACCACCGAAGTAGAACAGCGAGTACTCTCCTACGGTATTGATGGACTTCAGAAACGGCTGAGCCATCACCGGCTTCTCCGCATACTCGCGGAAAGCCTCTGCTGCCCTACCCTTTTCGCCAGGCTTCAATACATAGACGCCATCTGCATTCGCGCCGATTGTCGGCTTCAGCACGAGTGGAATGTCATCCGTCGTGTCAGCAAGCAACCCGTCCAGAGTCACCGCTCCCAAACGATCGAACCATTGCGTCGGAACGATTGGAACACCGCGTTGATTTAGGTCTTTGAGATAGACCTTGTCCATATTCCAGCGACAGATCGCGAGCGAATTGAAGAGCAGGGCGCCGCAACGTTCGATCGCTTCAAGCGTTTCGATGAACTCTTGTGGGTTGTCCTGATAATCCCACGGCGATCGAATGACGACCGCATCGTATGCTGACCAATCCACACCCGGCTTCGACCAGGGAACGTCAACGACGTCCCACCCAAGCTCCTGCAGCGGCTCAATTGTCAGATTGTCGTAGACGAAGAACCCTTCGGGATTCTCCATCGTCAGGTAGGCACATTTTCGCATGCCGCGGATGGTAGTGAATCCCTCACGACCACACAGTGAATCCTGCCGAAAATCTGAATAAGCACGGGCAACTCAGATCCTCGCACGAGCCAATCGGGGCTCCTTCTTATTCACATCAAAACTGATCCGTCTACCCGACCATCGGACGCGAAACATCATCAGCGCCTTCGCCGAGAATTTCATCGTCTTCATACAGCTCGTCGTCGAAGTTGTCTGGATCTTCCACGTAGATGTATTCGTCTTGAGGTTGTGAGTCTTCAACAGCAGGTACGAACGAACCTTCCGGGACATCTTCGACCTCTGCCGCCGCGGGTCCGGGTAGCCAGATTGGACGAACGCCGTTCTCTTCGAAGATTCCCGCGAGGTGTCGATGGCAGGTGAAGAACAAGACCTGTTGACCAGAATCAGCGAAGCTCATCAATGCATCCACTGCCGCTCGGGTTCGACCTTCATCGAAGTTGACGAAGAGATCGTCCATCACCATCGGTAGTTCGATACCGCGCTGGGAGAATTCGTGAACCAGTGCGAACCGAATCGCCAGGAACAACTGCTCCCGCGTTCCGCCTGACAGTTGCTCAATTCGGAACGTTCGATCCAGACGATCATCAACCTGAATTCGGTTCTTCCCGAGTGGCGCCCAAATTCTGGTGTATCGCCCCTGCGTGAGTTGCTCCAAGTAGTCTGATGCGACTGCAAGTGTGCCCGAGACATTCGACTTCTCGAAGTCACCACGCATCGAGTCAATAATGTTTTCCGCTAGCTGCAGGGCGAACCATTCTTCAGAGGATCGGTGAATACGACCAGCAACCTGACCACGTTCGAATCGAGCGGACAGGTTCTGCCGGCTTTGCTCCAACGTTTCCACTTCGTGCTTGATGCTGCCGAGCTTCTCGCGGGCACTGCCAAGTTCTTCGCTGACTTCTTCCCACTCAAGTTCGGCCGTTTCAATGGCTTCACGAGTTTGCTCGTCGTCGTAGCGAACCAGGTCGTCTTCCATCAATGCAATGTGCGGCTGCGCATTGGTGACTTCGTTGAGCTCATCTTTCGCCTGATCCAACTGCCGCTCAAGATCGCGCCGAAGTTCCAACCACTCCTTCTGCTGTTGCAGCTCTTCAACAGAAGAGGCTCCGGCTTTTGCCAACAATCCGGTGCGTTGAACGCGAAGCCGCTCCACGTTTTGAGCGGCCTGATCCGCTTCACGCTGCTTGGTGAAATGGTCGTCAATCGCACGCTGATGAGCGGCTCGGTCGCGTTCGACAGACTTCAGCTGTTGGTTCCAGCCAGACAGAACTGTGAGTGGCCGCTTGAAGTCCAGCTTCGCCGCGCCTGTGCTGCGACCAACTTCTTCGATCCGCTGACACATCGACTGGTAGATCCGCGTCAGCGATTCCGCTTCGGGGGCCGCATTGCGATACCGAGTATACAGCTCGTTGACTTCCTGAATCCGTCCCCACAACGCGAACGCTTCTGTGGTACGAACCGTTTCTTCCATCCCCAGTTCGCGAAGCAGACTGACCCATTCGCCTCGAGTTTCGACGACGCCTTGTTGAGCAACACGGAACCGGTCACGCAGCCGCCGCAATCGATCGCGTGTCGCATTGCTGCGATCGTGTTCGCGACCAAGCCGTTCCAATTCTGCAATTCGATGGGCACAGTCGCGAATCAAGTCGACTTCGCGAGCCGCACTTGTTTGCTCTCCACGCATCAGGCCATGGACGCCGCCATCCTGCAGCAGCCCACTTAACTGACTGCGAATCCCGACCAGCCGCTGTTCCGTCTCTCGAGCTTCTTCGTGCAGATCATCCAGCCGTAAACCCGCCTGATTCTCAAAGTGATTGATCAGTCCCAGGCGACAGAAGAACCATGTCAGCCCGGCTGCTCCGAAGGCCGCTCCAGCCAGAGCACCATGCAGAGCTCCAACACCCATTCCGCCGGTCGCCCACAGCAGCAACCCAACGAAGAACAGGATGACGCCTGGAAAACCAAAGAACATGAAGATGCGGTCAATCCACTCAGGCATCGTCGCAGTTTGATCAACACGATTGACCAACGTGCGAATCGTACCCGACCGTTGTTCCAGTTCACTGGCTTGCAACTTCAGATGCCCAAGATCTTCCAACTGCGCTAGCCGAGTTCGCTCGTTCGCGATCGCTTCTTCGATAGTGAATCCGCCAAGCTGTTCGAACTGTTCATTCAGCTCAACCAACTTGGCCTGAGAACTCTTGGACAACTTGCGGTTCAGCTTGCGCAACTTGCCGCGACGATTCATCGCCGCCTGATAGGCCCGCGCGGCGTTTAGCAGGCGGGCGTGAGCCGTCGGACTTGTGTCGATTTCGGCCAGTCGTTCCGCCGTCCAGTTAGGTCCAATGTCCTTAGCGGCTCGGTCGAGTTGGTTGCGAAGAGCTTGAGTCTCTGACTTCGAGCGAGCAATCTGATCTTCGATGCCTTTCAGCCATTCCGCTTGATCGACCAACGTCTGCAATGCGGTTGAATGGCGTTCAAAGTCTCCGCCCTTCTGACTCCGCTCCAACTGCTTGCTGACTTGTTCGTAAGCCGCCTTGGCAGCCTCACGCTTTCGCTCTGCCCTATTGATCTCGGAATCCAGAGCTCGAAGTTCTTCGAAGAGTTCATCACGAATTTCGTTCACCACAGGAAGTGAATTCAGTTCGGACTGAACCGACCGAATTCGGTTCCACGGCTGCCAACATCGTTGAAGATGACGATGCCCGGTGAGGTTACTTTCTGTCACATTCTGCCGACGACGTAGTTCCTCAATCCGTTCCTCAAGATGCTCTCGCTCACGACACAGCGCGGCGTGCTTCTCGCGAGATCGATCCAACGCCGGTGGGTTGGCAAGGAGGTTCTCGTATTGACCGAATAGATTTGGCAGCTGGCCGGTATTGTTCTTCCCGTTCAAGAGTTCCAGCCGCGAATCGCGCACGTCTGAAATCGCGTGAAGCAGAGCCTTACCTTCCGGCCCGAGCGAAAGACCATAAATGCGTTCGGCAACCTCGCTGCTTTCCATTGTTGCCAGTTGTTGAAGTTCTTTAATGCCGATCGCAAAGATGTCTTCAAAAACCGCTTCGGAAGTGTTGAACAACAGCTTCTCAAGCTTCCGATCAACATGCCCTTCCGTCTTAAATCCCGTGACCTTCAGAGCACCGCGTGTGCCTTGTTGAGCAGCCCGCTCGATGACGAACTTGCGTTTGCCGTGCCGACACCTGATTGAACCACGCCATGGTGCAGCCTTGCCGTTCTGACTGCGAATCGCTGAATCTTCCGCCGAGTATCCGTACAGAACTGCGCGGACAAATCGCATGAGTGTTGTTTTGCCCGCTTCGTTCGGGCCATAAAAAACACTCAGGCCTTTCTTGTTGATCGGCAGCGTGAGATTTCGCCAGATTCGATAGCGATCGATATCAACTTCAGTAACTCTCATTCAGCCGCTCCTTCGGTTGATTCTTCTTCCTCAAACGCTTCAGCCGCGGCAACTCCAACTTCTTCAGCGACGCCAACCTGAGCGAACCAGTGGCCCCCAAACCGCTTCAGATGTGCCAACACCAAATCGCGATCCAACTCCGGAGCGACTGCACGCATACGGTCGTTCCACGCCAAGTCGGTGGCACTTGCTGAGATCAATTCCTGCAGCATTTCCTCATCGATCTGTAGATCAGAAGCATGACGGAGGAATTGCGACACCAGTAGGTCTTCGCCCAACGTTTCGTCGACGACCGCAGCCGGGAAAACTCGGAAGCTGTGAACATAAGCCGGATCATCAGCTTCTCTGGCGAGCTCGATCGATTCAGCGAATGCTTCGATGTAGCCCGTACTGCCAAAGTCCTCTACGACTGATCGCGGAGCGACGATGTTCCACGTCACCAACCATGTGACTTCACTTTCGTCCCGCGGATCGGCTGCCAACTTCTCTCTGCAGCGGTCAAGAACTTCCTCTGGTGAAAGTTCGTGTTCCAACTGAACGTCAAACGACTTCCACCGAGTCGTCACAGTCGGAACGCGAGCACAGGTCGCCTGCCCTGTGGAATCGACTTGAACCAGCGTTGCCCCGTGCTTTCCATGATCAGCAGAAGCGAGTGGCTGTGTTCGTCCTGGAGCATGCGCGAGGCCGGATTTCAGACGGATGGTCCTTCTGGTGACCTGCCCCGCCAGAACTGCATAATCAACAAGTGCCTGCCGCAAGAATGACGCGAGTTTTTGGTCGGTCTGGAACCCCTCAACGTCTTCATTCTGATCTTCGAGCTCTCGTTCGGCGTCAAAGTCGTAGTCGGAGCTCGGGAGTTCAAGCTCGGCAAGACGCGACGCGTGTAGCATTCCGATCCGATACGGACGGCGGTCGCCGGTGGTCGGGGACGACTTGATTCCGAAGTGGTCGGCTTCTCCATAGAAGAGGTTGTTCGCGATTGTGGCGATCACCTTACCATCACGCATCACCGCAACGGACTCTGGATTCGACGGATAACAAACCGTGACGTTGTCAGGCAGTTCAGGAATCGCCTGCCACGCTTCCGACGGATCGTGTTCCCCCGGAGTCACGAAGACTGCGATTCGGTTCTTTTGCAGTTCCCGAAAACCATCTCGCAGTGCCAACCGCGCGCGCAGGCTTCGATCACGTTCGATGAATGAGTTTCCCGTCAGGAGCAAGAAGTCAACGTTTTGCTCGATGCAACCATCGATAACGTTTTGAAACGCGTCAAGAGTCGCGTCTTCAACCGCCGACTGCGCGTCGTGTGGTAGTGCGATGGTGCATTGCAGAGTCGCGTCGAGGCACAGATTAGACGCATGCACAAAACGGAGTGGCTCGAAGGGCATGGAACTCCTTTCCGCCCGATGAATAGGAGCGTTCCATACTCGCCTCTTGCGCGCAAGAACTCTCCTCGAAATCCTCTCGGTAGGTTAGCGAGTTCAGGAATTTGGGGAAGAGCACTTCGGCAAGTTCGGCCGATTTCCATGACCAACCGAACAGGAAGCGTTTCGCTACCGCCCAAATAGCTTCCGAACCGCATAGAACCGATGCCGACACTGGCGGCATTCGAACCTCGAAAGGAACATCAGAAACGGCATCATGTACCGCGGGTTAATCCGCATGAGTGCGTGAAACTCACCGCACTTCGGACATTCGACTTTGCTCATCGCCACAAGGCCCTGGGAAGGATGATGGTTGTCTTGGAACGCTTGAGACTAGAAGAGGCTGCGTTTAGGCACGGCACCGCCTGAGTCATCTCTGAGTACATCCACGTTCGTGACTATTGACCTTCACAACGAGAGCTACCAGCTGGCACTCCTGCCCCAAGACCAACCCTGCAAAACCCACGGCCTAGAACCGTTCGATATCTGGTTCAAAAGTGGTTGGAGGGCCCGGATGTGGAAAATCCAAGACCGGATAGCTTGCGCAACCAGAGATGGATGCGACCAAAGCAAGTGTGATTCCTACCACCAAAAGACGAATCGATGACACAGCCATAATGAACTCCTTTTCAGTACCTGTCGCTCCTTCGCTTCCTGCGTTGTGATTTAAACCAGACTTCTTGTCTGGAGTTCGTTCCCTGTACAGGAACTATTACTTTCACGAAACGCCAATCAACCGGTCATACCGCGCAGGCGGCTTGGTTCTTTGGAACCGAAGCGCAGCCGTGGCCGAAATCGGCAGTTTCAGCCGATGAGATACTCGATCCGCTCGATTTGAGACCCTGCGGCAAGAAATGAGCGCATTTCTCGTCAGAAACACCAAAGCCTGGACACACGCGCGGCAAGCCGAGCAGGTCGAAAGATGAGCGACGACGCTGGACGCCGGATCGAGGCTTGGCTTGATCGCGACCTACTCTTGCTCACTAAAGCCCACATGCGGCGCGGCAGCGAGAAACCACCTCAGCCGCCTTGGCTCTGGCTACTTCGGCGCCAGCCTGCAGAATGTCTTCCACTTCCTTCGGGTTTTGCTCCAGCTGGGCACGCCGCTCAAACGCCGGGCCAAAGTACTCCATGGCAGCGTCATACAGCGTCTGCTTCGCTTCGCCGTAACCCATGCCGCCCTCTCGATATCGGTCTGCGAGTTCCTGCTGCTGCTCGGTTGTACCAAACAACTTGTAAAGCTCGAACACAGAACACGAATCGGGATCTTTCGGATCTTCCACGGCCAAAGAGTCTGTCTTGATCGACATGATCTTCTTCCGCAGCCGCTTTGGCGTATCGAAGATCGGAATCGTGTTGTCGTAACTCTTCGACATCTTTTCGCCATCGGTTCCAGGAACCTTGGCAGTGTCATCCAGCGTATGACCATTCGGCAGATGAAGTGCTTCTGTCTTGTAAGTCGAATTGAACCGCTGGGCGATGTCGCGCGTTACTTCGATGTGCTGAATTTGGTCGGCACCAACCGGAACGCAGTCGCTGTCGTAAATCAGAATATCAGCGGCCATCAGAACCGGGTAAGTAAACAGTCCGGCATCAGCAGCGACTCCCTTGGCCTTCTTGTCTTTGTACGCGTGACACTTCTCCAACAGGTGCATTTGCGTGAGTGTCATTAGCAGCCACGTGAGTTCCGTAACCTGCGGAATATCCGACTGACGAAACAGAGTCGCCTTCGCCGGATCCAGTCCCAGCGCGAGAAGATCAACGGCCGCGTCGTTGGAGAGCTGTCGCAGTTCTGCTGCATCGCGAATTGTTGTCAGCGCGTGCAAATCTGCGATGAAGTAGAACGCCTGCTCGTTGTCTTGCAGAGCAATGTACTGGCGGATCGCACCGAAGTAGTTGCCCCAGTGAAATCGCCCGGTCGGCTGGATGCCGGAAAGAACTTTCATGTCGCTATCATTTCAAAGAAAGCGAACCGAAGGCGCGGTTGCCACACCTTCGGTTCACAGTTTCAATTCAAACTATCGAGACTGACGGTCGGCAGTGATGCCCTTCCAGTCATCGGTTCGGAACGGAGTGACAGGCAAGCCATTTCGACCAAAGAGGTTGGCAATCGGGTTGTCCGCCCACGCGTATCGTACAGCGACAGGATTCGGAACTTCGTCGCTCCAAACCTCCACCTCGTTCTTCGAATTTGGAACCAGCTTCGCCTTGGCGTTGTAGAACTTTTTATCAGGTCCCGCGATCGTAAAACCAATCGGCTCACGAACATCAAACGTGTAGAGACCAGCTTTACCAACGTGGTCAAAAGCCAGCGTGAGCTTGTTGTTACCCTTTCGGTCTGCCATAGCCATCGACTTGTACGTGGGGCTCTGGCATTCGACATTCATCCCGTAGTCCTTTGCCAATGCCCATCGAGCCAAACGCTTTGCAACATCCTGCTTATTCCGTGGGTGAATATCGCGTCCTTCACCAATATCAATAATGACTGCTTCGCCAGTGTTTGGCAGCTTCGACATGGTCAACGTCTGAGCTTCGCGAAGTTCAGCCCAATCGCTTTCAGCCGGTTCCGTCTTTTCTGCGCGGAAGTCAGCGAGTTGAACCCAGTAGAACGGGAAGTCGCCCTGAGCCCACTCTTCGCGCCATGTCTGAATCATGAACGGAAACAAATCACGATACTGGTAAGCTCGACTTGCATTCGATTCTCCCTGGTACCAAATCGCTCCACGGATGCCGTAGCCAATTGTTGGCTTCAGCACACCGTTATAAATGTTGGCCGGACGCTGATTGCCTCGCATTTC
>JBGCDN010000180.1:0-12298 GCA_045105495.1 Planctomycetaceae bacterium | reverse complement strand
TGAAGCGGCCGGGTTCCCGGTAATTAAGCTGGTGTCGCTAACAATGCTGCGAACGCGATGAATCTGACCATCTGCCAGCTTGATTAAATCACCAACCTGCAACGCACTTTGAAAATTCGTTCCGGTTCCTGTGAGAGTCGCACTTCCTTCAGTGCCACTGACGGTGCCCGTCAGCGTATCGCCGAAATCTCGAATGACCGGCGTTTCAGCGAATGCACCGTTCACCGAGTTCGAAAGATCGTTGATATTTCCCTGCTGAATGGCATCAACAACATCCATCCCACCGGTGATGACTCGCCCGAAAACGGTGTGCTGAGCGCCATCGAGAAATGCGTTATCGACGGTGTTTACAAACCAGCCGCTGGTGCCACTATTCGGCTGACCGCCAAGCAGCGCCATGGAAAGAGTGCCACGAAGATTTGAGTTAGCAGCGTTGAATTCGGTGTTGATCGGAGCATCTGTCGACACCGACTGAATATCGTCACTGGAATCCAGGAAGAAGCCGCCCCCTTGAATCACAAAGTCCCGCGGTGCCCGATGGATGACAGAATTATCGTATCGGTCCGATGTCACATAAGTCAGGAAGTTAGCAACGGTATTCGGAGCGTCCTCGTCCAATAGCTCCACATCGTACGCCCCAACATTGCTCTCAAAACGAACGATCGTTCCTTCCGCCAGGTGAATTCCTGCAACATCAACGGACTCATCGCCGTCACCGTTGGTCGTCTGGAACTCTATGAAGTTGCCACCGGCGACCAAGGATGCCGTGTAAGTGAACAACCCTGCGGCGTTCGCTGTGACCATGTCGTCATCGAAATCATCGTCTCCGTCGAGTTCGATCATCACGACGGCGTTCGGTTCAGTCAGACCTTCGATTACGTAGTCTTCGTCGCGCGTAATCAGAAACTCGCCAGACGGAACCGACCGATCGGACTCGCGAATTCGAATCGTGTTTGCATCGTTGTCATTGACTTCAATATCAGCCTCTGCCGACGCATGATCAACAGCCTGAGCTTCGACAACGGCGACTTGCAACCCGTCAATCACAGCATCGTCCAGAATATCCACGTCAAAAGTCACCTCGGACTGACCTGCAGGAATTTCCACGCTGGATGGAATTCGGATTTCAGACAAATCAGTTGTCAGTAGCGTCACCAACAGAGCTTCGTCAGTCGGCGTGTTGCGAGTCACTGTGGCTGTGGTGCCGGCATCGCCAAAACCTTCAGCCACCAGCGTGTCTGCAAAACTAAGCGTGAGTTGAGCTTCGTCGTCGACGATTTCAATATCGACCACGCCGTCCTGCAGCAAATCTGCTTCGGCTGTTAGCGTGATTGTACGATTGCCTTGAGTGTCAGAGTCGTTGATTGCTTCAACATCGAAGGTCGCGGTTGCTTCGCCTGCCGCAAATGTCAGAACCGCGGGAACACCGGTTAGACCAAAGCCAGAAGCTGACATCTCAACGGTCAGCTCATCAGTTGGATCAGTGTTCCGAGTGAGCGTCACAGTTGTCATGCCGCCATCTTCACTGATGGAAGCATCATCGATCGTCGCAGTGATCGCTGCATCGTCGTCCAACACATCCAATTCAATCGTGCCCGATGTCAGACCGGTTGCTGCCGCAGTAATCGTGACGGTCTGCGTCAGATCAACCACGTCATCATCGACCGCATCGACCGGGAACGAAGCCGACGCTGAACCCGAACCAATCGTAACGCTGGTCACATTCAGCTCACTCGTATCACTGCTGGTAAACGTGATGACAATTTCTTCGCTAACATCGCCTTCACGGGTCACCTGACCGATGACTGCTTCTACACCATCCGCTTCCGAGACCGATGTAATCGGATCGCCATTCGAATCTGTGAACGACAGATTCAATCCTGCATCGTCGGTGATTTCAAAGGCGTCATCGCCAGACAGATGATTTTGAGCAGACGCGGTAACCGTCACCGCTCTCGTCCCATCGTTCAGGCCGTTGTCCAGAATATCGATGTCGAAGAAGGCTTTGCGAGAACCGGCTGGAATCGTCACCGTCGATGGAACGCTAACACCGTCGCTATTGGTTGTTGTGATTGTCACAACAAGCTCTTCATCAATCCCATTGTCGCGCCGAACCTTCGCATTCAGTGCGGCAGGTCCCGCAGACTCAGAAACCGTGTCACCAAAGACGAATAGCTGCAGGAAGTCGTTATCCACCACCACCAGTTCTTCAGTCTGATCGGCGTGCCCGGTCGCAGAAACCGTCAGGGTTGCTGTTTGATCCCCGTCCGGATCGGTGTCATCGATCGGTGTCACTTCGAAGGTCACCGAATCGCTGCCGGCCGGAATCGTAATGACTTCCGGAACAGTGAACTCGGTTGTATCGCTGGAACTAATACTGACCTCCAAGGCGTCATCGGTATTGCCACCACGCGTGACTGTGGCTGTGACAGCATCTTCTGAAACCTCTTCGAACTCAGTCACATTCAAAGTCAGAGTCAGAATATCATCGTCGATCACCGTGACATCTGCGGAAGCCTCAGCAAGCCCCGATGCAGTCGCAGTGATGGTTGCAACCTGATCAATATCGTCTGCAGCCAGGTCGTCGATCGCATCGATTGAGAACGTTACCGAAGTCTGACCGGCAGGAATCGTAACCTGCGTGGGAATTGAGATCGCACCGTTGTCGCTATTGTCGAGTTCCACAACCAAATCACTATCGCCAACACCACCGCGGCTAACAGTTCCCGTTGCCGCATCCGCACCAGCGGCTTCCGAGAATTCCGTCGTATCGATCTCTAGTGTCAGCAGATCATCATCTTCGATCGTGATCGTGCCTGAATCGCCCGCATGATTCGCTTCGCTAATCGAAACCGTGACGGTTTGGTCGCCATCAGTTTCGCCATCAGCAACGGGAGTGATATCAAAATCCGCAGATGCCTGACCCGCAAGGATAGTGACGGTAGCTGGAACCGTTGCTTCGTCGGTATCACTGCTTTCCAAAGTCACAATCAGATCCTCTGCAGTGTTGCTTGCTCGAGTCACGGTTCCAGTAATCACACTACCGCTCTCGCTGGTAGACGTCTGCGAGAACGCCAGTTCCAGAGTATCGTCGTCATCAACACGCACATCGTCAGTCGCACTCTTGTGACGCTCTGCGGTAGCAGTAATCACTGCTTCCTGCAGATCATCAACACCGTCGTCGTCAACTGCTGTCACATCGAACGTCGCTGACATCTGGCCAGCGAGAATCGTGACTGTCGCCGGAACCGTGGCTGCATCCTCATTGTCAGAAACAAGAGTCACGACAAGATCCGTAGTTAGCACAGCGTCCGTTGAAACGGTTCCCGTCGATGCAACACCAGCTCCCTCATCAAAACGACGCGGTGTAATATCGAGGGTTAGTTCGCCAACCTGAAGTAGTTCTTCGACGTGTGCTTCTGCGGCTGCTCGTCGAGTGTTCAACCCGTTTGACTCTCCATTGAGGCGTTCGTCCAAGACGTCATCTTCAACTTCTTGCAACTCGACCCGACTAGAACGCACGCGGCCGACTGTGTCATCGTCGAACTCAGCCGTATCCTGCCCACGGCTTCCACTCGTCTTCACACCCCGACGGAACGAGCTGCCGCCAGTAACACGAACGTGATCATCCTGGTCGCCCAGCGAGATTCCGGCTTTGTCTGAAACCTCAGTTCCTTCAACCATCACGAAGTCAGAACCGCTTCGAGTCTTCACAGACAGGTCGTCATCAATCTCAGAGTCTTTAACCAGCAAGTCGTCCTGCCCGCGTCCGCCCGAGACTGCAACGTCATCACCAACTTCTGCACCTTCAATCGTAATGCTGTTCTGACCGTCACCAGCATTGATGGAGATGTCGTCACCGACTTCCGCGCCCAGAATGGCAATCGTATCGTTGCCCTGCCCCTTGAATTTGATGGACAGGTCACGCTCGACAGTGACATCCTCCTGCAGCAACACGGTATTCGCTCCAGCACCACGAATCACCATATTCCGCGCTGTGACGTCAATCGCTGAAAACGTGTTGGCTCCCGCATCGAGGCGAACATCAATTGTGTCTTCCACAATCAAACCGCCGTCGAGAACAATCTCGTCTGAACCTTCGCCAAGCTTCATGATCAAGTCGTCGCCAACTCGATTGCTTCCGGCAAACGCGACGAATTCAGTACCGCCGTTGATCGTGGTCCCATCAAGACCACGCACAACGACATCTCCGTCAACAACCGTCACCTCAGCCTTATTCGCCGCGCGGTCGCCTTCGAGAATCAGGTCGCCACGCACAACCTTGGCGGCAAGGTCACCGGCAAGCAGAGCTCGCTTCTCCAATGCTTCGATGGGAGATGACGACTGAAGACCGCGACGAGAACGGCGGCTGACTGACTTTGAAAACAACATTACGTACCTCAATCGAACGAATTCGCACAGAGTCTCTTCGACGATGACTCTACCCCGCCAACAGCTTTAAGCTACGGGTTCTCTGCACGACAGATAAGAAGCGTTGAGAATTAGGAACTAACGAATGGCATCGGTTGTATCGGTTCGACTGATTCACAGATAAGCATCAGTCTTCTTCTTGTATGGTGTCACCGAAAACCCACCCAAACAGGAGAAACATAGAAAGCTGTGCCAAAAACATGGCAACAAAAAAGCGCGGTCCGGGCCGGTAGACACCGGGAGAGATGTTGGTCAGAAGCGGGCAAGCACCAGTAATAAGCGTAACGACCACGCCCACACCGATGAGTCGCACCCAGAATTTCGGCTTGGCGACCACCAAACTACCCAGCATCAACAGCACGACACCCGGTATCGCATGCACCGACAGGATCGCCCAGAGCTTCCAAAGTGGCTGCTGAGCCGACCACTTGAAGGACGCATAGTCGAACAGCAAACCAATCAGGCCGAAGCCAAGTAGTGCGATCGGTGGAAACAGCCATCGCCCCATCGCGCGAGTGTTCGGAACGAACCGCCATAGTGCGAAGGCCATGCCAGCACCAAATACCAACCCTGGCCCAATCAGCACACTCGCAGTAGTCACCGCTCCGCGAGCATCGCTTTCCAACAGGAAGCCACCAATCGCTCCACAGATGATGCCAACGACGCCGAACCACATGGCAGTATCGAGCGACGATCGTAAATCGAGCTGACGATCGACCGCTGCATTGACCTGATACGGGTTCTGGTTGGATTCCATAATGCAGTTCCGACTTCGTTGGCAGAACTGCATCATATCACCAAATCGGACGTAGATTCACGCCGCGAATGCCTGATTCGAACGGAAGAACCGCTCCAGAATGATCTCCGCGCAGCGATCGGCTTCATTCAATTCAGTAAGCGGACTACTAAGCGTCCGGCTCTCGCGCCAATCTTCGAAAAGTGTGATATCGCCGCGATCCGCGAGGCTGCGAACGTTCCGGCCAATCTTTCCGAAGGGCTGTCGAATGGGAACCGATAGCAATCCAACCTTCGCCCCTGCAGTCAGGCTTTCGTAAACCATCGAAACGCTGTCAGAAGAAACCCAGGCAATATCTGTCTGAGCCAATTGGTTCGGCAGCCAATCCGGACCGGTTTCTCGACCATCAACAATTGTCGCATTCAACAAACCAAGACCATGCAGCGCGTCGTAGAAGTCATCTGGCGTTCGACGTGATGTCGAAATGTGCCAGCGGACATCCCCAGAACAAGTGCAGACTTCGAACACTTGCTGCAGAACGTCCTGACTATTCCATCGCACATGTCGCGATGGGCCACCAATCAGAATTGTGCCCTCGAAGTTATCACTCCGAGCTGCCACTTCAGGCTCGGAAACATGGTCTCGCTGAACCTGAAAACTGTTTCCCGCCTGAAGCGTTGGAACCGCCGAACCCGCGAGGCTCCCACTGGATCGGTTCTTCCGGATGCAGTTCACAGCGCCATGCGTTGCGACCACATTGGACTGCGACTTCTTTACCTGCACATCAGGAATCAAACACAGATCGAAAGCACTGATCGGCAGACTCGGCTTCATCAAAACGATTGCTCGGCCACCACGCGATGCCCGCGCGATTAGCATTGGCAGATGTGTTGCATGCCCGGCTCCGATAATCAGATCCGGAGCAGGATATTGATCCGTCGCTCGCCAGCGCCGTCTCAGGAGCTCGCCCATCGAATACAAGCGGGTCGGAGCAGGAATCGCAATATCGCGAACCATGACCCGTTGCGACAACGCAGCAATCAGGCCTCGCACCTGGTTCCAGTGCCCAGGCCGTCCGTCCGCAATTGCCCAGACTGTAATTGGTTCTCGATTCATAGGCCTGCTCGCAATCAGCATCACCCCGCGCGACGTGCGCTTTGTGACTGGTATAGCTGCCGATACTTTTCACACGAATCCATCAGTGTCTCATGCGTCCCGGACGCAACAACCTGCCCATCGTCCATCACCACAATCCGTGTCACCAAATCAAGGAACGCAGGATTCAGTGAGTGCGAAATGATGAACACCGTTCGGTTCTCAACGAACCGACTTAACGACTGGTGGATCAACTGTTCGCTCTGAGCATCCACGGCAGATGTCGCTTCGTCGAGAATCAGAACCGACGGATCTCGCAGAATCGCTCGCGCTAATGCGATGCGTTGGCGCTGGCCACCAGACAACCGGTCGCCATTCACACCAACAACGGTGTGGATGCCTTCCGGCAGGTGATCAAGAAACGAAGTGACATATGCCTGCTCCGCCGCACGCTGGATTTCGGTAGCGTTAGCACTTGGTTTGCCGTAGCGAATATTCTCGTAGATCGTGTCGTCGAACAGGTGCGTTTCCTGAGTGACCAGGCCAACCTGCTGACGTACGTCACGGATTCGAACTTTGTTAATCGGAACACCATCAATCGAAACGCTGCCAGCCTCCGGATCGAAGTAACGCGGCAACAAACTAACCAACGTCGATTTGCCGCAACCATTCTCACCCAGCACAGCGACCACTTCGCCAAACGAAACGCGTAAAGTCGCATCTCGCAGCGCGAGGCGACTGTTGGGTTCGCCAACTTGGTTCGCGTAGTGGAAGCAAACGCTGTCGAATTCAATGGACTTGCTGTGGCGAGGCAGTGTTCGTGGCTGAACTGGATCCTTCACTTCTGGCGTCTTATCCAGCAGCGAGAAAATCCGATCAGACGCCGCCGAAGCACGCTTAATCTTTCCGTAGACCGATGACAGTTTTCGAACCGGGTCGAGGGTTCCAGCCAACAAACCGTACAGCAACGCCAGTTCTGCCAGGCCCATCGGTGCAGCGGCCAACTGCAGGCCCCAAATTTTTGTTTCGCCTCGAAGAACCAAATACACGCCCGGCAAAGCTGCAGCAAACACAGCGATCACGCCAAGAATCTCAGTCGTCGGACTGGTCAGAGCGCTGATGCGAATCGCCTTCATTGCTTTGTGGTAGTACGCCTTGTTCTCACGATGGAACTGCTGCCGATGCCGCCGAGCCCCATTAAACGCCAGCACAACTTTGATTCGATCAAAAGTCTCAGACAACGACTTATAAATCTGCGCCATGCTTTCCATGGTCGCCTTCGAAGCCCGCTTCATCGCGCGACCGAACTTATGGAACACAATGGCGATGGCTGGAACCACAAGAATCGAAAGCAACGTCAAACGCCAATTCACCATGAACGCGCCGGTCACACAGGCCGCCGCTTTCAACGGTTCTCGAATGAGACGAATCCCCATCACCCGCAAACCGTTTGCCAGCTGTTCAATATCGTTGGTGAACCGCGACATCAGCTCCGATGTACCCGTCGCGGCCAACGTCTGGTAATCCAGTTTCAGGCAGTGCCGGAAACAGTGTTTCCGTACGCCCATCACCGTTAGTTGTACGACGCTGCCAATAAGAATTTCCTGCACGTACATAAACGTGCCTTTGAACACCGTAGCAACCAACAACAAGCCAAGTATCAGCGCAACCGTGTCAAACTTATCTGGTGGCAAGTGACGAATCACGTTGTCTTTCAGCCATCGCATCCAAACAAGCTGCTTGTGCGAATCGGTGAGTCGAGTCTGCACTCGAGCGCGCTTTTCGAACTCATCCGGAGTCATCTGGTCGATCGCAGCCATGCGGCGATCAATATCTGCTTGCGATTCGGCGATCTGGCCATCAACCCAACCGTGCAAACCTTCGTCTTCCAGCAGCACTTTCACCATCGGACCAACGGATCCGAGGTTCGTTCCCCACAAGAGTGCAACAAGGCACGCGAACCCAATCGACAGCGCAAGCTGTCGTCGGTGCGGCCAGATAAACGGGAGTAGTCGTGAGAGTGTCTGCATGTTTCGCCGGTTTGCCCTTCCTTGAGCGGACGGAATTAGACTTCGAACCGGCAATTTGTGTCCATACGAATGCAGAACGGCCTAAATCGCCGCTTATTGGCATCGCACACCTGGAAGTATCTGATCTAACATCCCGGCCCCACGAGACTTAGCGACGCCCACCACCATGCCTTCCACCCCCCACTCCGGCGGTGTTCAGAATACTGAATGCGGCTGCTGCCTCTGCCACGGAATCGACTTCGAGATCGTCGATACGCGAGATCGCAAGGGTGACTCATTGGTCACTGTGATGTGTCGCGACTGCGGACTGATCTCACATCGAGATATCCCTTCCGATGAAGAACTCGCGAACTTCTACGAGTCCGAATATCGATTGAGATACCACGGCGAACGAGCACCCTCGAACCGTCGAGTCATGAGAGCCTGGCGAAACGGGCAGCGCATTCTAAACCAACTCAGCCCACACCTTTTCCCTGATTCGAACGTTCTGGAAATCGGCGCTGGGCTGGGGTGCACCGTTCGGAATTTTCAGGAAGCAGGACACATCGCCGAAGGTATCGATCCTGGTCGAGACTTTACGAATTTCGCCGCTACCAAACTTGGCGTCAACATTTCACAGCGATCGCTTACTGACTTGCAGGAAAGACAAGAACGCGATGTGGTTCTTCTGATCCATGTCATTGAGCACCTCAATGCACCACGCGACGCGTTTCTCCGGATTCACCAACTGCTGAAACCCGGCGGACAGCTTTACATCGAATGCCCCAACCTGGATGCACCCGTTGCTCGTCGCAGCCGATTGTTTCACTTCGCGCACGTCTACAACTTCACGCCTTCGACGCTGCGGATGATGGCAGAACAGTCCGGCTTCGAACTCGTCAAGCAGTTTGGCCGCAAGCGGCATCCCAACTTACAGATGCTGTTTCGCAAGACAGAAGCTCGATCCTTCCATGTTCGCCCAACGTCCAGCCAGCGCACTCTTCGCCGAATCCGCATGGGCCGACTCCGCTACCACCTGCGCCCGTCCTACCTGATCGAACGGGTTCGCAAGCTCACCAATTACGCAATCGAACATCTACTCGCAGATCGTTACGTCCAGCAGCTCACCGGCAAGCAACCACAACCGACCACTAAGCCAGTCATCCTGCCATTGCCAAAACCAACCCCCGGAATCTCCGTCCGCCGCGCGGCATGAGACGGTTGTTGCGTTCGTATCAGTTCCGGTTGCGATAGGGTTCCATCCAAGGCATCAGCGTATATCAACTAACTCCGTTAGCGTTGGACGCCGGGTTCGATGTTGTTTTGGATATTCGTGCGAGCCGCTTCAATGGCTTTCGCAACCCGCTCGGATTCCTTCTCGATATGACTTCGCATGCGGCTGATTTCAGATTCCAGCTTGCCGACCGTTGCTTCCAGCGACACATTTTCTTCCTGCAACGACTTGCGCGCGTAATACAAATCAGTCACGTCAATTTGCTCGCCTTCGCTCGCTGTAATGTTGAACGTGCGACGGAAGTCGTTGATAGCGGCTTCGCGAATTCTAAGAACTTCGTCATCGCTGCGCTTCTGTTGATCCGCTGCCCCCTGCCGCAAAGCCTTCAGTTCATCCGGTGCGACCCTTTCAAAACTGAGTTCTGATAGCAACTGATCAGCGGCTTCGACGTTGGCGTTATAAAGTGCTTTTTGGTTGTCGGCCTGAACGCGAGCTAGCTCAAGTTCGTGCTCACGCTGAACACGAGTCAGTTCTTTCTTTTGATCGAAGACTTGATTCTCAATGTGCTCCTCAAGCTGCTTCAATTCTTTCGCAGAATCATCCTTCAGTTCCTGAAGCTTGCGTCGCAGATCGACGATCTCCTGCGATTCGAGTTGCAGCTCGCTGAGCGATTCGATCTCCGTTTTAAGTTGCTCGCGACGCTCGGTAAGTTCCGCCAGTTCTGCATTCAGTTTTTCGCTGGCCTCCGTATGGTCGCAATCCATCATCTCCATGCGAATCTTATGCTCGCGCGTTGCGCGTTCGAGCTGAACGCTAAGCTTGTCCTGGTTCTCCTCGACCCGCTGAATAACTTGAACGTGCCGTTGGCGAACTTCGTCGGCAGACTTCTTACTCTGAGCCTGTCGAGTCTTCTGCTCTTCGATTTGCAGCTCGAGTTCTTTCAGCAATCGCTGATGGTCTTCCTGCTGACGATTGTCTGCCGCCTCCGCTTCTTTCAATTTCAGCTCGTACTGAAGCTCCTGCAACTGAGCCTCTCCTGGCGAAATAGGCCCGGAAGTGAGCGTCTTGAGTTCCCGCAATAGCTCGATGCAGTAGTCCTTGGCTTCCTGAGCCTTGAGACCCATGACTTCATCTTCGTCGTACTGCATTTCCTAGCCTCACCCACGCAAGCTGCCTACTATCACAATGATTGAGTGTATCAGTCATCAGCAGTGCGTTCCAATGCACCGATCGTTGTGTCGATGATCACTGCATCCGTGCGATAGGTTGTCTATTCTCAAATCTTTTCGTTCCGACTCATCAGGTGCCGATTGCCATGCTTGAAGCCTACTGGTTCCGAATCATCTGCCTTGCCTTCATAGGAACCTCAACGCTGAACGCTGCAGAGTTCGACGTTGAGTCTCTGCAAAACAAGATGCTCACGACGATTGAAGCCGTCAAGCCGGCCGTCGTTGCAATTCGAGGCCGAGACGGCGGTGCCTTCAGTGGCGTGATTGTCAGCAAGGATGGCCATGTTTTGTCGGCTGGCCATGCAGTACGCCCAGGAGGTCGCTATCAGGTTTTGCTTCCCGATGGACGCCGACTCCGTGGGCGCGGCAAAGGTTCCAACCCGCAAGCAGACTGTGCGTTATTGCAAATCACCGGCGACTTTGAAGACCTTCCTTTCGTACGCATGGGTGATTCAAGATCACTGGTTCGCAACCAACCGTGCCTGAGTCTTAGTTTCCCTGGCGGACAAGGGTCGCGAGGAGTCCCCGTCGTGAGGTTCGGCCGAATTGTGCGCAGCGGGCGAGGCAGAGGCATGTTGCAATCGACGGCCTTGATGGAACCGGGCGATTCAGGCGGCCCACTGTTTGACCTTGAAGGACGCGTCATCGGAATTCACTCACGAATTGGCCAGAGCATGTCTCGCAACTACGAAGTCCCGGTAAATACGTTCAAGCGATTCTGGAACGAATTGAATCGCGAAGAGTCGTTTACGCAGTCCGGCCCGGCAGTACCGCGGCTTGGCTTCCGAGGAATGCCGCGTCGCGATGGAAGCGGGATTGATATCCGTCAGATTGTGGACGGAAGCCTCGCGGATAAACATGGAATTGAACCAGGCGATGTCATCGAAGCCATCGACGGAAGAGACACACCATCGATTGAGATCCTTCGCGAAGTCTTGATCACTGCACGAGATGACGATTCTGAGACAGTCGTTGTAGAAGTACTTCGAGACGAAGAAGACGTTGAACTCACAATCCCGTTTGATGTCAAACGAGAAGCGGCTCCAGATGTTCCATTGCCGGACTACGAGAACAAGGCATTTCCAGAACCCAAACCAATCAATCAGTTGGCGAACCTACCACGCGAGTTCGCCGGGCTGGAATCAGAACTGGACGACGCATGTGTGGAAATCTCAAGCAAACTGAGTGATGGCGAAGAGCTATCGATTGTCGGAACACTCATCAAAGCGACACCGTTTATCGTCAGCAAAAGCTCCATGGTCGCTGAAAACCCACTGGCAAAACTGGATGGTTTCGAACTGAACCTCGAAGTCATCGCACGGGATCAAGAAAACGATCTAGTTCTGCTGAAGGCTACAAAGACGAACTCAGATGGAATCAACCTTGGCGAATTCAACGGCGAGTTGCCAAGCATCGGCAGCTTTCTCATTACCCCCGATGCCAACGGTGAAGGCCTTGTCAGCATCGTCAGCACAAAGACGTTCCGATCTCGAAAGCAGCAAAGCCGCGGATTCCTTGGTGTCATGCCGGCCGACTACCAAGACAGAGGCGGAGCAATTCTCGA
>JBGCDN010000179.1:0-2661 GCA_045105495.1 Planctomycetaceae bacterium | reverse complement strand
CGCACCAGTGAGGTGGTTCTGGTCGATTAGCCACTTCAGTCGTTCGATAGAAACCGGCCCTGTGGCAAGCCCAAGTAACTGGTAGTACCACTCGGCAGAATCGGAGCTTTGATTTTGAGTGGATGGCGTGGGCATGTTGGTCGTATTTGTCTGAATCAATCAGATCGGCGGGGTCGTCATTTGATCAGATCAACATAACCAGAAGCAAGCGACCTTCTACCTGCAACAAACTACCATCGCCGCACCCGACGCATGGGAACGCTAGATAGTGCAGTGCTTCTGAAAATACGTTCAACCAGCCTCACCGGCCGGATCACACCATCCCAACGCGCCCACCGGCACACGATGCAACGGAACGTTGCCCTTAGAACTTGTCGATGCTGGTTCCGTCGTCTTTGATTTGGAGGCGTTGGTAGATGCCCCACATTGTTTCGTCTCGGACCGACGTCATGCGCGTCGCGCATTCGATGTTTTCGCTGATGAAGCGAACCGATCCATCAGCCATCAGGAAGTTCGCGCCTTGAAGGTGTTCGCTGCTGAATGCCCATCGAGGTTTGTCGCGGCATTCGGATTCTTCGGCTGCTGAGCAGTTACTTTGAACCGTTGGACGACCCGTTTGCATGCGGAAGAAAGCGGAACCGTAATTGGTTTCTCGAGTCGCACCGACGTCGCCTTCTAATCCGAAGTTGGCTCCCGGCCAGATGGAAGCATCTCCACCGAACCGCGTTCGTCTTTCACCGCCGAGAATCGTGTGACTGGTTCCATCGGAAATGTCATCGATCCGAGTGCTACTGTTCCCGGTAAAGATTCCTCGATTCCAAAATCCGCCAGGGCCCGCTCCGTCTGGTCGGTTTGCCATCGGTGCAGAAGCAATGTAGTTCGAACGCGATTCACCGGCGGCAACAATGCAAACGTTGTTGCGATCACTTGTCACCAACGCGCGGCGTCGGTTGAGATGGCTGTCGGCGATGTCTGAAGGACATTTGAAGACAGACAATTGCATCGAAAGCAGTTGGTAACGGAAGAAGTGAGCCTCATCCAATGTTGAATCGGGAAGCTTCAACTGGGTGTAGAGGTTTTCCTGTTCCAGCTGAGGAAGAATCATCGCGGCCCAGCTCCACGCAGCGCATTCGTTGGGAGTGGCCAACGGGGTGATTTCTGGATCGCGCCCGTTAAGTTCTGGATCGATACGGATGAGGTTCCCGGGTGGAAACATGAAGTGCGCATCGTGATAAGTGTGGAGCGCGAGTCCGATTTGCTTGAGGTTGTTCGCGCAGTGAGTTCGTCTGGCGGCAGCGCGAGCTTGTTGCACTGCTGGCAACAACAACGAAACCAGAAGCGCGATGATGGCAATCACCACGAGGAGTTCGATAAGAGTGAAGCCTCGTTTTTTAGATCGGCGCCGCATGGTGACCTCAGAGCAAAGGCAGAAGAAAAGAGCTGGTTCAATTCCACAGCGACGGTCCGTGCCAAATGTGGCCAGTCTCCGAAACAGCAGCTTCGAACCTATTTGAAGGGATACCCATTACATCGGCTGCCGTTCAAATTGTCAAAATCGCATTTAACGGACTTGTTGTAAGCCACCATACACGGCGCCCCTCAGCCTAAAGAAAAACCGAGAAGCGCCGGCTCTGCGAACAGATGACCAGTGCTTCTCGGTTGCTCGGGGCATTCTAAGAGAGCTCTCGCTCCATCTGTAAAACGTCGCTCCGTTATTCCTTCTGCCATAAATCCGGAAATTCGTCGAAACAGAGCGAAATCCCGTGGTTCTGCGAAGTCGCCAGTGTCGGGGCGATGTTGTATTCTCGCGATGTCCCGCCCCTCGAGTTCGATCAGAGAAGTACGCATGAGTCAGGAAGTTCGAAATCTGGAACCCAAAGTTCTGTGGAACCACTTCGCCGATTTGAACGCGGTACCGCGACCATCGAAGCGAGAAGAACGTGTCATCGAGTTCGCAAAGAAGTTCGGTGAATCGCTCGGGCTGGAGACCGTCGTTGACGAAGTAGGCAACGTCATCATTCGCAAGCCGGCGTCGCCCGGAATGGAAGATCGGATGCCCATCGTGATGCAGTCACATCTAGACATGGTGCATCAGAAGAACGCAGACACCAGCTTCGATTTCGAAACTCAGGGAATCGACATGTACGTCGACGACGACTGGGTTCGAGCGAAAGGCACAACGCTCGGCGCGGACAATGGGCTTGGTGTCGCCAGCATCATGACGGTTCTTTCCTCTGACGATATCGAGCACCCTGCCGTCGAAGCACTTTTCACGATCGACGAAGAAACCGGCATGACCGGCGCGCAGGGATTGAAAGGCGGGTTGCTGAACGGTGAGATTCTGCTGAACCTTGATACCGAAGACGACGACGAACTGACCATCGGTTGCGCGGGCGGAGTCGACGTAACCACCACGCACTCATGGACAGCAGAATCGACTCCGGCTGGTTGCGTTGGTTATCGACTGTTCGTCCGCGGACTGAAGGGCGGACACTCGGGAATGGATATTCACCTTGGTCGTGGCAACGCGAACAA
Source organism: Planctomycetaceae bacterium (assembly GCA_045105495.1). Taxonomy (GTDB): domain Bacteria; phylum Planctomycetota; class Planctomycetia; order Planctomycetales; family Planctomycetaceae; genus CAYNWT01. The sequence continues at coordinate 126 of JBGCDN010000179.1, read as the reverse complement.
GCTGATGAACCGTTTGCTATGGGCCAGCGCGGATCGCTTTGGGGTTCGAGTCGCTGAGATTGATGGCGGTGGTTTGCGAAACGCGATTCCTCGCGAATCGTTTGCCGTATTGGTCGTCGAAGAGAA